>MHBM01000040.1:17607-18992 GCA_001804885.1 Lentisphaerae bacterium RIFOXYA12_FULL_48_11 | reverse complement strand
CCGGGGATAATCTGGTTGATCATGTGTTGAGTCCCTACAGTGCCGGGGACAGGAAGAAGATGTTTGAAGTCTTCAAGGTGGTAGCCGATGCTGTTGAGTGTATACTCGCTTACGGTGTATCGGAGGCCATGAACAAATTTAACGGAATAGAAGTGAAGTTTGATAAAAGAGATTAAATGCGAGGGAGAGAGTCGTTGAAAACTTACGAAGCAATATTTATTTTTTCGAATTCAATCAAAGAAGATGCTTTGCAGAAGATCATTGAACAGATTCAGGGCGAGATAACCAAGCTCAAAGGGGTTATCAAGGAATCGAAGATTCTTGGCCGCCGACAGTTTGCCAGGATGATGAAGAAAGAGGATTCCGGACAATATGCGAGAGTCGATTTTGACCTGGATCCTTCCAGCGTCGCTCCGCTTCTTGCCAGGTTCAAGCTTAATGAGTCTATATTCCGGCTTCAGTTGGTTGCGGCCGACGAAGTGGAACGGAATTTCAGCAGGCGTGCGCCTCTTGAGGAGGGGATAGATGGCATCGCTTAACAAAGTTTTCCTTATCGGGAATCTGACCAAGGATCCCGAAATAAGATATACTCCGTCAGGTAAGGCTGTTGGAGATTTGAGAATGGCCATCAACAGGCGATTCAAGACGGCAGATGGCCAGGAACGTGACGAGACTTGTTTTGTTGCTGTAGTTGTATGGGGCAGGCAGGCTGAAACATGCGGTGAATATCTTCGCAAAGGTTCGCCGATAATGGTTGAGGGACGTCTGCAGTATGAGGAATGGGAAAAGGACGGTAAGAAAAACAACCGTCTGCGTGTAGTTGCGGAACGTGTCCAGTTTATGGGCGGATCTAAATCCGGGGATGCGAAAGATTCCCATGGTTCTGAAGGTTCGAAGCGAGGAAGTGATGTCGGAACGCCGGAAGATGTTTCGAGTGACGGCGGGCCGGTGGATGAAGATAATCTGCCTTTCTAGGTGAAGGGTGGCGTTTGCAAGCAGGAGGTTTTGAAAGACCATGGCATTCAGGAAAAGAAACGAAGAGTATGGCGATAGAAATGAAGCTCCGTTGATCAGGAAAAAGTCACGTCACCTCGAGGGTGTCAGTGATGTTGATCCTCATGATTATGAACTTCTGAGGAAGTTTGTTACGGAGCACGGAAAGATAATATCGTCCCGCTTGAGCGGGGCTTCGGCAAAACAGCAGAGGCAGATCAAGAGTGCGGTTCGCCGTGCGCGGGTCCTTGGCCTGATACCCTGATGTTTTGTTGATAATGTTGATTGTTTGAATTGGTTTAAAAGTTGTTTTAACGGGGGTAGTTATGGATAGGGAAGTTCTCCTGATGGCAGATGTCAAGGACCTTGGTTCCGTTGGTGATGTTGTAAAT
>MHBM01000040.1:0-17573 GCA_001804885.1 Lentisphaerae bacterium RIFOXYA12_FULL_48_11 | reverse complement strand
CCAAGAAGCTGGCTGCTGTGGTTACTGCTGCAACAAGAAAGCGTCTGGAGAAAATACAGAAGGAGCGAGAGGTGGCTCGCAAGCTTGAGCTTGAAGCAGCCAGGGAAATGGCTGCCAAGCTGGGTAAAGTTTCATGCACGATTCCGGTCAAGGCCAAGGACGAGAAACTCTATGGTTCCGTTACGGTCAACGATATCTTCGATGCTCTCAAGGCCAATGGTGTCCAGATTGACAAGCAGAAGATAGAGCTGGCTGAACCGATCAAGGAACTTGGCGTTTTTGAAGTTAAGGTTAAACTGCATGCTGAAGTGGAAGCTACCATCAAGGTGTGGGTTGTTGAGGAATAGCCGTAATGGCAATGGAATCCGTCTCTTCTCAGCCTGTCTCAAGAACAGGCCGGGTGCCGCCTCACAGCGAAGAAGCTGAGCGCGGTGTGTTGGGGTCAGTTCTGCTTGATTCCGCAAGGGTGATGGACATCTGTGTTGAGCGCCAGATATCTCCTGAATCATTTTACGTGCCTGCGCACAGGATTGTCTATGAGGCTATGCTTGACCTGTCGAATCAGGCGGCAGCCATAGATATTCTTACTGTTACCGATAAACTTAAAATGGCGGGGGGCCTGGAATCCATCGGTGGTACTGTTTTTCTGGACAGGCTTATTGATTCGACTCCCACTGCTGCGCATGCCGAGTATTATGCCGAGATTGTCCGTCAGAAATTTCTCCTGAGATCAATTATTTCCTGCGCCAGGGATGCCGAGAATTCATGTTATGAGTCGGAAGAAGGTGCCGACCTGACTCTTGGCAAAGTGGAACAGTCTTTCCTGGATATCACCGAGCGGCAGCACGGCTACATGGTTCCTTGGACCACGGCCATCAAGAATACGATGGAGCATATCGAAAACATTCTTGTCACACGCAAGGGACTCAGTGGTATTTCTACCGGTTTTATGAACCTCGATAAAATTCTGCAGGGTTTGAGGGCTGGGGAAATGATTGTTCTGGCTGCGCGTCCATCAATGGGGAAGACCTCTCTGGTGATGAATATTGCCGAGAACGTAGCGCTTGGAAAAGGTGGAGACAAGGTTCCCAAACCTGTTGGTATTTTCAGTCTGGAAATGTCGCACGAGGCACTGGTGATGCGCATGTTGTGCTCTCATGCTGAGGTGCCGTCGTTTGATCTGGCTGGTGGATACGTCGGGCAGAATGCGCATGGAAAACTTACGCAGGCTGCGTCTGTTCTGTCAAAAGCGCCTATTTACCTTGATGATACGGGCGGTCTGGATGTAATGGAAATGCGTGCCAGGGCGCGACGAATGAAAAAGAAGAACAACATTGAATTGGTTGTAATTGATTATCTCCAGCTTCTGCATTCCTCTGAGTATGCCAGGCAGGGGAAACAGGTTGAGACCGCGCACATTTCCGGGAACCTGAAAGCTATGGCAAAGGAACTCAAGGTTCCTGTTCTTGTGCTGAGCCAGTTGAGTCGTGCTCCGGAGCAGAGGGATAAGTCGGGTAAACCCAAGCTGTCTGACTTAAGGGATTCTGGTGCAATTGAACAGGATGCCGATGTCGTCTGTATGCTCAGGCGTCCGTGCAAGTATCCGGAAGATGAGGAGCAGAACGATCAGACTCTGGCAATTGTAGATGTTGCCAAACACCGTAATGGACCGACCGGCGAGGTAAGGCTCAATTTCGAAGATAGATTTACCCGTTTCAGGGACAGAGAACACGGTGTCGATGAAATGCCCGGCGGAGCACCCGAGGCGGAAGTGGAAGTACAATGATTCGTACAAGAATAGCAACTGTGATTTCTGTCTGGATGCTTGCCTCTTTATTGTCTTCAGCGTATGCCGCACAGACTGTCAGGGAAATTGTAATAAAGAATATAGGGGCCGGTCAGCTTGACGAAGGGTTTGTCCGGGCGCATATTGCGCTTAAAGCAGGTTCCGAATTTGAAGGCGTTATTCTTTCCAAGGATGTCAAAGCACTTCTGGCTTCCGGAAGGTTCTCCTGGGTCGGAACCGATGTCGAACCAGTTGATGGCGGGATTCGCCTTGTTTTCTCATTCCGGAACAAATTGCTGCTGGAACAGCCTGTCAAACTGAAGGGCAATAAAGATCTGCGTGACAATAAAGTCCTGGATCTCATCGGCCTTCAGCCTGGGGACTTGGTTGATGATCAGGTGCTTGGGGTAAGGGTACAGAAAGTGATCGAACAGTACAGGAAGGATTATTACCCTAATGTGAAGGTTACCTGGCAGATTAGAGAACTTGATCATGCCAGGGGTACGGCCGAAGTTCTGGTAAAGGTTGATGAGGGTAATAATGCCCGGTTCAAGGAAATCGTTTTTACCGGCAACAGGATATTCTCTGCAACTGATTTGAGGAAAACTATTAAGCAACCTGCCTGGTGGAACCCTTGCTGGTGGTTGAAAAAGAAGCGCTATGATGCCGGGGAACTGGAATCTGCCAGAGCTGAGATAGCCGCCCTTTATGCGACGAAGGGATATATTGATGCCAAGGTTGATGTTGCGGAAGAAGTTTGCGACGAGAAGGGGAATCTCCGGCTTGCCGTCAGGATAAATGAGGGAATGCTTTACAAGTTTGGCAAGCTGACCATCAGTGGGGCGAAGCTTTTTCCCGAGGCGGAAATAAGGCGTTTTGTGTCGGCCCGGACCGGGGCGCCGGCATCTTCGGAGATATTACGGTCTTCTGTACAGGGTATACAGGATTTCTATGGAAGTCGCGGTTACGTGGATTCTGCCGTAAGGCCTTTGATGGATACGGATGACGTTGGTCGCCTTGTTAATGTGGATTTCACTGTAACGGAGGGAAGCCAGTCAAGAATCAGGAACATAAAAATTGAAGGTAATACGAGAACCAAGGACAAGGTTATCAGGCGTGAGTTGCTCGTCTATCCCGGAGAGATTTACGACGAAGTCAAAGTCCGGCGAAGTGAGAGAATTATTAATAACCTTGGATATTTCAAGACTGTCCGCAGTTATCCTACAAAGACGCTCGTTCCGGACGAAAGGGACCTTATCCTTGAAGTTGAAGAGAAAAGAACCGGTAATTTCATGATAAGTGCTGGTTTTTCCAGTATCGACAGGATGCTTGGAATGCTCGAACTGACACAGGGCAATTTTGATTTGTTCGGGTGGCCTTACTTCACGGGTGGCGGACAAAAGCTCAAGCTGAGTACGCAGTTTGGTTCCAGGAGAAAATTTTACGAGATATCATTTGTTGAACCATGGTTTTTGGATCGCAAATTGTCGCTGGGTGTGGATCTTTATTTAAGTGATATCAACTATACTGATTACGATATTGAGCGGAGAGGAATTGCGATGACTCTTGGTAAGCCGATATCGCGTGCCAACCGTGTTGAATTGCAATACAGCATTGAAAATGAAATGCTCAAGGATATTGCCGATACAAATGTCTATTTCAATCTTGCTGATGGTTCAGATTATTCTTTCAGTGATGAGCCGGAGAGTCTGAAAAGCACTGTACGGCTAACGCTCCTGCACGATACCCGAGATAATCCGTTCCTTCCGACAAGGGGGAACAGGACCAGCATCTTCGGTAGCGTTTCCGGAGGAATTCTTGGGCTGGATACGGATATTTATCAGCTTGGGCTTAGGATGAACCAGTATTTTCCTCTTTGGCTCGGACACGTTGTTGCTTTGCGGGGGAGGTGCGAAGTTGTTGAGTCGTATGGCGATATGGATGCGGTGCCTTTGATGGACAGGCTTTTCCTTGGTGGCGGGCGTACTCTAAGGGGATTCGATTACAGGGATGTCGGTCCAAAAGCCATACGGAAAAGTGAATATGAAAGCGGTGAAAGTAGCGGTTTTTACAGGCCTTTGGGTGGAAGAAGCATGGCGATGGCCAATTTTGAATACACAATTCCTGTTGTTTCCAATATCAGGATTGCTTTGTTTTTTGATGTAGGCAATGTCTGGTGGGATTCGTATGATTTCCAGTTTAATGACCTTGCGATGAGTACGGGTGCCGGGTTAAGGCTTGATTTGCCCGGGTTCCCGATAAAAATAGATTATGGCTGGGTTGTTCGTAAAGATGACGATTTGACTGAGAAGGAGCCTTGGGTTATTTGGATAGGACCTGATTATTGAGTTGTGAGGAAATTGGATAAAGGGGGTTGAATAAATATGAATAAGAATACTGTACTGTTTGTTTCTGTTTTGGCGGGATTGATTGCTGTTTCGCCTGCATGGTGTGCCGAGGCGAAGATTGTTGTCGTGGATATGGCCAAGGTGATGAAGGCCTACAGTGAGACTAAAACCGCTGAGGCTCTTCTTGAAAAACAGATTGAAGAATTCGAAGCCGAGCAGAAGGATATGCTTGCCGAGCGTGATAAAGTGCGTAAAGAGTTTGAGGCTGCCCGCGAGAGTGCAAGGGATAAGGCCCTTAGTGATAAAGAGCGGGAGAGTAAAATGGACGTTGCCGAGCAGAAATTGAATGTGCTCAGGGAAGCAGAGATGAAGATCCGTGATAGAATGACCCAGCGTCAGAAGGAAATTAATGACCAGAAGGTCAGAATGCAGAGGCGCATTGTAGGTAAACTTCGAGAGGTTATAGGGAAATATGCCGCGGAAAAAGGTTATGCCATGGTTCTGGATTCGGCTGGGATGAGTATCAGCGGTGTAGAATCTGTTGTTTACAGCAGGGAAAATATGGATATAACGGAAGACGTTCTGAAAGTTGTCAATGCAGGTGCGCCTGAGGTGCCGGAGAAAAAGAAATAGTAGCGAGGCAGGTCATCATGACTATAACAGCAGCGGAAATAGCCCGGAAGGTTGGTGGGAATCTGGAGGGACGGGGTGATGTCGGTATTTCCGGAATGGCGGGTCTTGAGGATGCAAAAGCCGGGGATATTTCTTTCCTGGCGAATCCACGTTATTCTTCATGTGTTGCTACAACCAAAGCTTCGGTTGTCATTGTGAATGAAGGTTGGCCCGGTACAGCGCCATGCACGTTGATCAAAGTTAAGAATGCAGATGCTGCTTTTTCCATGATTGCGGGTATGCTCAGTCCTCCGCCTGTTGTAACGGTGCAAGGTATTCACCCGACGGCGGTCATCGCGCCGGATGCCAGGCTGGGTAAGAATCTGAGTATAGGACCTTATTGTGTCATTGAAAGCGGCGTACAGATCGGGGATGGAACTGTCATATTTGCCGGATGTTATCTGGGACAGGGGACGATTGTGGGCAGGGACTGCAAATTTTATCCGAGGATGTCCACCCGCGAATACACGAAGATCGGTGACCGGGTTATAATTCACAATGGCGCGGTAATCGGCAGTGATGGTTTCGGTTATTCCAAGGATGGAAAAGTATGGAAGAAAATTCCACAGATAGGTGTTGTCGAAATCGGTAATGATGTTGAAATCGGGGCCAATGTTACAATTGACCGGGCCCGCTTTGGTAAGACGGTCATAAGTAATGGAGTCAAAATAGACAACCTTGTCCAGGTAGCTCACAATGTCAAGATAGGTGAAAATACTGCGATTGCCGCGCAGGCAGGAATATCTGGCAGCACGGAAATAGGTTCGGGCGTTCAAATAGGTGGACAGGCTGGTTTTAGCGGGCACTTGACGGTTGGTGACAATTCCGTAGTGGGCGGGCAGGCCGGTGTTATCAAGAATGTTCCTCCTGCTGTTTTTGTTTCGGGATATCCGGCGATGGATCATGGCAAGGCCATGAAGCTTCAGGCTCATGTTGGGCGTCTGCCGGTGTTGAAGCAGAGAATAAGTGAGCTGGAGAAAAAGATTATTGAACTTGAATCAAGGATTGGAAAGGGTGCCAATTAATGAAAGTTCTTGTTGCCGGTGGCGCGGGATATATCGGAAGTGTAACGACAGAGCTGTTGCTTAATGATGGCCATGAAGTTGTGGTATTTGACAATCTGGAGCGTGGTCACCGTGAGGCAGTTGATAAAAGGGCCGGGTTCCGCAAGGGTGATTTGAGGGACAAGGACAGAATTTTCAAGGTGATGTCCGAGATCAGGCCTGATGCGGTCATGCATTTTGCGGCATATGCGCTGGTTCCGGAATCAATGGAAAAGCCCGAGTTGTACTTCCGAAACAACGTGTATGGTGGAATAAATCTTGTCGAATCGATGTACAAATATGATGTGGGCAAGATTGTTTTTTCCTCAACATGCGCCACGTATGGCCAGCCCGAGAAAGTGCCGATCACCGAGGATGTGGCACAGAGGCCTACGAACCCTTATGGTGAGTCAAAGCTGATGTTTGAGCAGACGCTCAAGTGGTACCATGAGCTGCATGGAATGACCACGGTGTTCCTCCGGTATTTCAATGCCTGTGGCGCAACAGAGAAGTTTGGCGAAGATCATGATCCCGAGACGCATATCATACCTATCATCTTGCAGGTTGCACTTGGGCAGAGAAAACAGGTGAAGATTTATGGTGATGATTACAATACACCTGATGGAACATGTTTAAGGGATTATATTCACATCGTTGACCTGGCTCAGGCTCACATTCTTGCCTTGAAGGGCAAAGTATCAGGTCCGTTCAATCTTGGTACCGGCAACGGATATTCAGTGCTTGAAGTTGTTGAAACGGCCAGGGAAGTTACTGGTCATCCGATTCCTGCGGAGATAGCACCGAGAAGGCCAGGCGATCCGGCCAAGCTTGTTGCCGGAGCTGAGAAGGCCAGGAAGATTTTGAAATGGAAGCCGCAGTATGATGATCTGGACTCAATTCTCCAGAGTGCCTGGAACTGGCACCAGAAGCATCCCCGCGGATACAGGAAGTAACCATCCCTCCTGCCGTTTCCAGGTCTATTTGAGTAATGTTGTCGGTTTGTTTGTGTCCTGATGATGGGGTGAGGCTTTTGCGTGTGGAACAGGTAGGGGTGAGGTCTGTTCTTGTGGGTCAGATAATGGCAGTGTTGATTTGGAAATGTTGCGGGAATTTCCTGAGAGTTAAAGGAGTTATTATTCATGAAGAAATCTGAAAAGTCTGAGAAATCGGAAAAAAACGAAGGTAAGCTTGATTCTGTCCAGTTGGAGGCCGTGCTCGATCAGATTCGCAAGGAGTTTGGCGAAGGCGCAATAATGCGTCTTGGTGATGGAGAGTCGCTCAGGGAAGTGGCCTGCATTTCCACGGGTTCATTTTCGCTTGATGTGGCCATGGGTATCGGTGGGTTGCCGCGTGGCAGGGTTGTTGAGATCTTTGGTCCTGAGTCATCCGGGAAAACAACATTGACACTTCATGTAATAGCCAACGCCCAGAAGTCAGGCGGGCTGGCGGCTTTCATTGATGCCGAACATGCGATGGATCCAGGTTATGCCAAGAAGATAGGTGTGAACCTTGACGAACTTCTTGTTTCTCAGCCGGCATCGGGTGAGGAGGCGCTGCAGATTGTGGAAACGCTGGTAAAGAGTAATTCGCTTGATGTGGTTGTGATTGATTCTGTTGCGGCACTGACTCCACGTGCAGAGCTTGAAGGGGCCATGGGTGATTCGCATATGGGGTTACAGGCGCGTCTTATGTCGCAGGCGATGCGAAAGTTGACGGCGGCAATATCCACTTCCAAGACATTGTGTATTTTTACCAACCAGATAAGGGAGAAAATAGGGGTCATGTTCGGCAATCCTGAAACAACACCAGGTGGCCGGGCGTTGAAGTTCTATGCATCAGTCAGGCTTGATATCCGCAGGATTACTGCAATCAAGGATCCGACAGGCAAGGTTCTTGGCAACAGGACGAGGGTAAAAGTTGTGAAGAACAAGGTTGCCCCGCCTTTCACAGAAGCGGAATTTGATATTCTTTATGCACGTGGAATTTCATGGGAAGGCTCTGTGCTTGATTCGGCTGTTGCACACGGGGTGGTTACCAAGCGTGGCTCATGGCTGTTTCTGGATGGAGAACAGATCGGACAGGGGCACGAGGGAACAAGGGATCAGATGGAGAAGGATCCCGAGTTGACCAAGAAAATCATTGAGAAGATCAAAGAAAAAATTACAGCTGGCAAGGTTAAGTAAGTAGAGATTTTTGAAGAGTGCTTATCCGTAGATTTTCCGGGTTGTGGCAGAAGGAAATCTGTGCAATCTGTATTGCTTTGCGGATAATTGTTTCTTGAAGGAGTGGATGAAGTTATGAGAGCAGATGAACTTAGGGACATGTATCTCAAGTTTTTTGAGGGGCATGGGCATTCGATTATTACCGGTAGTTCTCTTATACCCCAGAACGATCCGACTGTGCTGTTCACGACTGCCGGCATGCATCCGCTTGTGCCTTATCTTCTTGGCGAGCCGCATCCGGCCGGGAAACGGCTCTGTGACTGCCAGAAGTGCATCAGGACTGGTGATATAGACGATGTTGGTGATGCCTCTCATTTGACATTCTTTGAGATGCTCGGTAATTGGTCGCTGGGTGATTATTTCAAGGAAGATGCCATTGCCATGTCCTTCGAGTTTCTTACCAAATACCTGGGATTCAGCGCGGAAAAGCTGTCGGTAACTGTTTTTGCCGGTAATGAGTCTGTGCCGATGGATAAGGAATCTGTTGGCATTTGGAACAAACTTGGAATACCCGAGTCGAGGATTTATCCGTTGCCGATGAAAGATAACTGGTGGGGTCCTGCAGGTACCACCGGTCCGTGCGGCCCTGATACGGAGATGTTTATTGATACCGGCAAGCAGGCTTGTGGTCCGAATTGTAGGCCGGGTTGTTCCTGCGGAAAGTTCTTTGAGATATGGAATGATGTTTTCATGCAGTACGAGAAGACCAAGGACGGCACTTATATTCCTCTAAAACAGCATAATGTTGATACCGGTATGGGTGTCGAGCGAACCATTGCCATGTTGCAGGGCCGGGCCAATGTCTATGAGACAGAACTCTTTGCCCCGGTAATCCAACTTCTGGAAGAAACAAGCGGGAAAACAATGTTTGCAGACGATGAGACCATTCGTGCTTTCAGGGTTATCTCGGACCATTTGCGCAGTTCAGTGTTTATCCTTGGCGACCAGCATGGTGTCAGTCCCAGCAATCTGGGGCAGGGGTATGTGCTCAGGCGCCTGATCCGTAGAGCTGTTAGGTATGGCAAGAAATTAGGACTTGGCGTTGGGTTCAGCAAACCGATAGCCAGTTGTATTATCGACAGCTATAAGCATGTTTATCCCGAGTTGAATACCAACAGGGATAGGATTTTAATGGATTTGGTTGGTGAGGAGGAGAAATTTGAGGCAACACTGGATCGAGGTATGGGGGAACTTGACAAGGTTTTGACGCAGATAACGGCTCATGGCCAGACTGTTCTTTCGGGGCGGGTTGCCTTCAGACTTTATGATACCTGTGGCTTCCCTCTGGAGTTCACAGAGGAAATTTGCAGGGAACGCGGGGTGACGATTGACCGCAAAGGTTTTGATGAAGCTTTTGAAAAGCACAAGGAGGTTTCGAAGCAGGGGGCCGACAAGGTGTTTAAAGGCGGATTGGCGGACCATTCTGAGACAACCACGCGCCTGCATACCGCCACACATCTTCTGCACAAAAGCCTGCAGATTGTGCTTGGAGACCATGTGAAGCAGAAGGGGTCTAATATCACGGCGGAACGTCTGCGTTTCGATTTCTCTCACCTGGCCAAGATGACTGATGCGGAGATTAAAAAAGTGGAAGAACTGGTTAATGACGCAATCCAGAGGAAGATGGAAGTTACAATGGAAACCATGACTCTGGAAGATGCGCAGAAGGCAGGATCAACCGCGCTGTTTGCCGGCAAGTATGGCGAACAGGTAAAGGTGTATACCATTGGCGATTTTTCGAAGGAAGTTTGTGGCGGTCCTCATGTAAAAAATACTTTTGAGCTGGGAAAATTCAAAATAAAGAAGGAAGAAGCTTCAAGTGCCGGGGTTCGTCGTATCCGCGCAGTTCTTGAAGGCTGAGATTCTTTCTGCCTGGCCGATGGTGCAGACTTGTTGTTCCTTCCTTTTGAACCATGAACTCCGGTAAACAACATACATATGATGAGAGTAAAATCAAAACACTCTCGTCGCTTGAGCACATTCGCAAACGTACAGGGATGTACATTGGCCGCGTCGGTGACGGCTCGGATTGTGATGACGGCATATATATCCTGATCAAGGAAGTTGTAGATAATGCCGTGGATGAGTTTATCATGGGGCACGGTGACAGGATCGTGATATCCGTGGACGGCATGAAGGTGACGGTTCGTGATTTCGGTCGCGGTATCCCTCTGGGTAAAGTTAAGGAATGTGTTTCCAGGATAAATACCGGAGCCAAGTACAATGACGAGGTGTTCCAGTTCAGCGTCGGGCTGAACGGGGTTGGTACCAAGGCTGTTAATGCGCTTTCAAGCAGCTTCAGGGTCGTCAGTTTCCGCGAAGGCGATTTTGCCAGCGCATCGTTCCGGAAAGGCAAACTGGAGAAAGAAGCCGAAGGGCGAAAACCCAAAGAGCCGAACGGCACTTTGGTTGAGTTTGTTCCAGATCCGGAAATATTCGGGACAGCCGTCTACAATATTGACCATATAATTCACAGGGTACACCTGTATGCTTTCCTGAATGCCGGACTTAAGATTGAATTTAACGGCAAGGAGTATGTGTCACGCAATGGTCTTCTGGATCTGGTTCTGGATGAAGTTGAGAACGAGGCTTTGTATCGGCCGCTTCATTTCAGGTCGAAAATGATGGAGCTTTCTTTTACCCACACACAGCGTTTCGAGGAGACCTTTTTCTCCTTTGTTAATGGTCAATTCACGAGCGATGGCGGTACGCATCTTAGTGCTTTTCGCGAGGGGCTGGTCAAGGGTTTTAACGAGTTTTCCCAGGGTAAGTACGAGGGGGATGATGTAAGGGAAAGCATGGCTGGTGCGCTGGCGATAAGGCTCAAAGATCCGGTCTTTGAATCCCAGACAAAAAACAAGCTGGGCAACACAGAGTTGAGGGGGGAACTCGTTACTCAGGTTAAAGAAATTATTGTTGATCTACTGCACCGGAATCCACAGGCGGCGGAGGTGGCTCTTCAGAAAATCGAGGAAACTGTAAAACTGCGAAAGGAACTGCAGTCTATCAAGAAAATGGCCAAGGAACGTGCCCGTTCGACTTCCATCAGGGTTCCTCAGTTGAAGGATTGCAAGATTCATTTCGAAAGGGAGGCTGGTGCCGGGCTTGAATCGATGCTTTTCATAACGGAGGGCCAGTCTGCGGGCGGATCGATTGTAAGTTGCCGGGACGTAAACACGCAGGCCATTTTCACGCTCAGGGGGAAACCTCTTAATGTATGCGATCTTAGCCGTGACGCTCTTTATAAAAATGAAGAGCTTTATAATCTTATGCGAAGTCTGAATATCGAGGAATCGACTTACGGGTTGAGATATAACAAGGTTATAATTGCAACCGATGCCGATGTAGATGGGCTGCATATCAGGAACCTGATCCTTACATTCTTTCTTCGGTTCTTTGAGTCCATGGTGCACGACGGACATGTTTATATTCTTGAGACGCCTCTTTTCAGGGTGCGAAACTCAAAAAAAACTGTTTACTGCTATTCTGAAACTGAGCGTGATACTGCGGTTAAGGAGCTTTCCCGCAGCGAAGTGACGCGTTTCAAGGGACTTGGCGAGATATCGCCGCCGGAATTCAAGCAGTTTATTGGACATGACATGCGATTAACCCATGTTAAGGTCGATAACAGGCACAGCGTTCCTCTTGTGTTGAATTTTTATATGGGGAAAAATACCCAGGAACGGCGTGAATACATAATGAACAATCTTGTGGTGGAGGCTGCTGAATGACAGACCAGGAGGAAATGTCATTTAACAGCGGCGAAATGTTTAACGATCTCGTGCCCCCCCAGATATCTTCGCTCGCCGATCTGGTGCCGCTGGCTCCGGAAGAGCCTTTGCCGCATTGCGAGGTCGCAATGACGGATGGGCCGCTCAAGCGGCTGATTGATGGGAACTTTCTCCAGTATGCATCATATGTAATCAGGGACAGGGCCATTCCGGAACTTAATGACGGATTGAAGCCAGTTCAGCGCCGCATACTTTTCTCCCTGCATAAGAATGATGATGGTAAATTCATAAAGGTAGCCAATATTGTCGGGTATTCAATGCAGTTTCATCCCCATGGTGATGCATCCATCGGGGAGGCCCTTGTAAATCTGACGAACAAGCAGTACCTGATTGAAGGGCAGGGTAATTTCGGCAACCTGCTTACAGGCGATCCGGCAGCTGCTTCCAGGTATATCGAATGTCGGCTGACAGAACTGGCCAGAAATGAAGTATTTAATGATGACCTTACCGACTTTGTTCCTTCCTACGATGGGCGCAAGGAGGAGCCGGTCTGTTTGCCTGTAAAGATACCGCTTCTTCTGATGCTTGGTGCTGAAGGAATAGCCGTTGGAATATCAACACGGATACTACCCCATAATTTCACGGAGCTGATCGAGGCCCAGATTGCATTGCTGAACAAAGAGAAATTTGAGCTCGTACCAGATTTCTTTCATGGCGGCATCATGGATGCATCGGAATATGACAACGGGCGCGGGCATGTCAGGGTGCGGGCCTCAATTGAAAAGAAAGATGACAAGACCCTTGTTATAAAGGAAATACCTTTTGGAACAACAACCGATTCCCTCATAGCTTCGATAGAAGATGCAGCAAGGAAGGGTAAGATCAAGGTCAAGTCGATCAATGATTTTACTTCAGAGCGTGTCGAGGTTGAAATCATATTGCAGGAAGAAGAGGGCGCAGACAGGGCGGTTGAAGCCTTGTATGCATTCTCGCTGTGCCAGGTCCAGCTTTCAAGCCGCATAGTTGTTATCAGCGGGAACAAACCCGTGGAGTTGACCGTGGAGGATGTCCTGAAACACAACACGGACAGGCTTCTTCATATTCTGAGGAAAGAGCTTTTGCTGGAGCAGAAACGGCTTAATGATGAGTTTCACAGGAAGACTCTTGTTGAGATCTTCATAGAGAATAAAATTTATAAACAGATCGAAGAGTGTAAGACGCCGGAGGAGGTTGAGAAAGTTGTACTGGATGGGTTGGCGCCTTTTACCTCGCGACTGATCCGGCCCGTGTCAGGCAAGGATTTGGAGATGCTCCTTGAAATTCCAATAAGGCGGATTTCCCAGTTTGATCTGAATAAGAATCGCGCTGAACTTGACAAGGTAAAGACGCTGCTTGCCGAAGTGGCGGAGAAGCTGAGTTCTGTAAAACTGCATGTTGTCCGTTACCTTAGGAATCTGATAAAGAAATATGGAGCAGACTATCCAAGGCGCACGAAAGTGGAGACATTTGCGGCAGTTGAAATAAGGGAGATTACGGCAACAGAACTGACCATAGGATATCAGCGTGATAAGGGTTATCTGGGCTCTGGAATCAAGGGCGAAGTTCTCCTGCAGTGTTCTTCTTACGACAAAATTATGATTTTCTGGAAAGACGGTCGCTATAAGGTTGTTCAGCCGGTTGAGAAGCTTTTTGTCGATGATGACGTGATTTATTGCGGTGTTGCCGAGAGGGGGCGTGTTCTAACGGCTGTTTATATAGAGGATTTCTTTGCATATGCAAAAAGATTCACGCTGGGGGGAACAATCCTGAACAAGGAGTACAGGTGTATTCCGAAAGGATCGGAAATTCTCATGTTTTCTGATCAAAAGCCTGAGTTCCTTTATGTGCGGTATGGCCTCGATGCAGCTCAGAAGATTCAGCAGCAGGAGTTTGATACAAGAAAGCTGCTGGTTCGCGATCCAAAAACCCGCGGCATAATGATGACTTCAAAGAAGATTGTTTCCATCCAAGGCATAAGGCCTGGGGACTGGAACCCCGAGTTAAATGGACCCCGCGGCGTTTTTATGGAGATTGGCATTCCCCATCTCAGGGATGACTGATTCGGGGTGAATATTTTCTGCCAGTGCTATAGATGATTCACGGATGCCGTGGCTGTGTTATTGCTGGAGTCAACCACGTGAATGTAATTGATGCCTGTGTTTGTAGTGCTGGTATAAATAGCGGAACTTCCAGAGATGACCAGGGATCCGAGTGCCGGAGATTCAACGGACCAGGAGTAAGTTCCCACGCCGTTTGACGCCGTGAAAAGTATATTTGATACGATCAAGGCTGGAATCGTGGCCGATGCAGGGGAAATGGATAATCCACTTGGTGCTGTGGCGTCTGAATCATCGTCATCATCGCTTTCGCAGCCGACCATAACGATCATTGATGCCAAAGCAAGAACAAGTGCAATCTGAAAAGCTTTTTTCTTCATACGCATACCCCTTCTGTTTTTGTTGCGCTGAAGTTTAACGTTTACAGCGGGTGTTTTTCAATGACATTTTAAAAGAATGACAACACTTGAATTAAGCATCCGGGACTTCTACTATTTACCATATTTGGATGGAGGAATGTGCCATGACTAAAGGAGCTCTTGAGATTATATGTTCCGCGTGCGGAGCTGATACTTTTTTGAGACGTGAGCCTGAGTATGATGGATTTGTGAAAAAGGGTGAGAAGCTTGTTTGTGTGTCTTGTGGGCATATATATGCCAGCGAAGCAGAAGTTCCATTCAGGCAGAAAAAAAACATTTCGATCTTCAACGAATCTGACAAGTTTAAAAAAGTGGAAATATTCAAGAGCGATGAAGCTGGCAGGAATTGCAGGTATTGTCTGCACTACGTTGTAAATCCGTTTACACAGAGGTGCGGGCTTCATAATAAGATCGTTCAGGCGACGGATTTGTGCGACAAGTTTGAAAAGATGGAAGAGGGGTAGGAAGTGGTTGATAAAGGGAGGCAGGAGGAGTCCGGGACCAAGATTTCGGAGACTTGAAAGAGGAGCTTATTAACCTCTGATGAACGCTGATAACGCGGATAGGGATTGAGCCCGGACGAAGGGGGAAAATGGCCAAGGTTGAGCTAAGAAATGTTCATAAGTTTTATGACGGAGGAGTGAAAGCTGTAAACGATTTCTCTCTTGATGTGGCCGACGGTGAATTTGTTGTTCTCGTGGGGCCATCAGGATGCGGAAAGTCTACGACTCTTCGGATGATTGCAGGCCTGGAGGAAATCAGTTCCGGCGCAATTTCCATAGGTGACAGGGTCGTGAATGATGTCCCCCCGAAAGATCGTGATATTGCAATGGTTTTTCAGAACTATGCCCTCTATCCACACATGACGGTTTATGAAAACATGGAGTTTGGATTGAAGCTCCGCAAGTTTCCCGGCGCGGAAATTGAACAACGGATAAAAGAAGCAGCCAGAATCCTTGGGTTGACGGATCTTCTCGACCGGAAGCCCAAAGCCTTGTCAGGTGGGCAGCGTCAACGGGTTGCAGTTGGCCGTGCAATTGTACGCAAGCCGGCCGTGTTCCTGTTTGATGAGCCGCTTTCTAATCTGGATGCCAAATTAAGGGTGCAGATGCGGGTTGAAATCAGCCGGCTTCACCGCCAGCTCGGTGCCACGATGATTTATGTCACGCATGATCAGATTGAGGCAATGACGATGGGGCAACGAATAGTGGTTATGAAGGATGGGGTGATTCAGCAGGTGGCAGATCCTCTTGGCCTTTATGACAATCCTGCGAACCGGTTTGTTGCAGGTTTTATTGGTACTCCGCCGATGAATTTCCTGGAGGGTGTAATCAGGAAACAAAATGGGATCTTGGAATTTGGTATAAACGGGGGTGAATTGTTGCCGGTCCCTGATCGCGCAAAAGGGTTGTTGCAGGAATGGATGAATAAATCTGTGACTCTTGGTTTGCGACCGGAAGATATCGGGTCGCTGGTGGCAGAACAGAAACCCGGGGTTCCGCGAATCAGGGCTGAAGTCGATGTAATTGAACCCATGGGATTTGAGTCTTATGTGTATATGAGAACTGGTAAAACATCATTTGTCAGCAGGGTTGAGGCCAGGCATTGTTTTGAAGTAGGCAAACAGGCCAGTCCTGCTGTTTTGATGGATAAAGCCCGTTTTTTTGATCCTTCCTCGGAAAAAACCATTGCCTAGTGGTTGTTCAGTGTCTATATTCCGGCTTTCTTCAGGTGTTGATACGCAATTAAGGAGTGTTGAATGAATCCTAATCCGTTTCTTGGTGTATTCTTCCATTGGCTGGGTGGTTTGGCTTCGGGTAGTTTCTATGTGCCGTACAAGGGTGTCCGGAAGTGGTCGTGGGAAGTTTACTGGCTGGTTGGTGGATTCGTTTCCTGGATCATTATGCCCTGGCTAATGGCGCTGAGCATGACCAATGATGTTCTTGGAGTTTTGAAGCAGCAGACAGGTGTAACGCTGTGGTGGACTTATTTCTTTGGTGCCATGTGGGGTTTCGGAGGATTGACATTCGGACTGACGATGCGTTACCTGGGGATGTCTCTTGGAATGGGGGTTGCACTGGGTTATTGTGCGGCTTTTGGGACCCTTTTACCTCCGATCTTCAAGATGTTTGTTCCCTCAATACCCGTCCCGGAGACGATTGCTCAGATTGCTTCAACGTTACCGGGCCAGATCACATTGGGTGGAGTTGTGGTTTGCCTGATAGGTATTACCGTTGCGGCGATGGCCGGGTTGACCAAGGAACGGGAAATGCCAGCGGAGGAGAAGACAAAGGCCATTGCTGAATTCAGTTTTACGAAGGGTATTCTCGTTGCGACATTTTCCGGTATCATGAGTGCCTGTTTTTCGTTTGCGCTAACGGCCGGTAATCCGATAGGCGAGGCGTCAAAGGTTGCAGGAACGGGAGTAATCTGGACAGGGCTTCCCAAGCTGATCGTAGTTCTGCTTGGCGGATTCACGACCAATTTCATCTGGTGTGTCATGTTGAACATCAAGAACGGAAGCGGTTACCAGTATTTCAACAGCAAAATGAAACCTGAACATCTTGGCCCGGCCGGCGGTGGTGGGGAGCATGGTCCGGCGGCGGGCAGTGCCACAGTTGAGGGCAAGAACTATACCGAATCAGAGCTCAAGGCTCCGATGCTGCGGAACTATTTGCTTTCGGCGCTGGCTGGTGCAACCTGGTACATGCAGTTCTTCTTTTATACCATGGGTGAGACCCAGATGGGTAAGTTTGGCTTTGCCAGCTGGACGTTGCACATGGCCAGTATCATCATCTTCAGTACGATGTGGGGTTGGATATTCCATGAATGGAGAGGGGCCAGTAAAAAGGCTCACGGCCTCATTTCTGCAGGTATAATTCTGCTGATTATATCCACTATAATCATCGGTTTCGGTACCTGGCTTAAAGGGCAGGGCGGCATAGGCCATTGATCAGTGTCAGGGAAACCCCTACGCTGCGTGTAGGGGAGAACCTTACAATAAAAATCAGGGAGCTGCCCTGATATACAGGATTCCATTTCCATAGTAATCTGCGCGCTCATTTTACCACTGGGGGGAATTAGTGCAGGTTAACAAATCATCTTGCGGGGTCTTTCTTTCTTGCATAGCCGTGCTTCTGCTGGCTGCTGCAACCTTTGGCACGGAAGTCCTTTCGTCACGTCCTGCTGGTGTGATAAAGATTTCATTGAGTACCAATGAGCAGAAGATGGTGTCACTGCCATTCAAGCCCTTTGA
>MHBM01000039.1 GCA_001804885.1 Lentisphaerae bacterium RIFOXYA12_FULL_48_11 | reverse complement strand
AATGGCGATTCCGTCGTGTTGAATATATCAAGCACAAGGTCGAGGGACTGGACGGCTGGAGTGATGGCTGGGGCATTACCAATAAATTCAGCAGCCAGCCGCTGCAGTTGCGAATTGAGGGCCTCCTGTCTGCCGGTGCCTATGATGCGCCTGGAAACATCACGCTGACAGATTTCCGCGATACAGATGGTTTTACCAATTGTGCCGCGGAAGCTGGCATTCGATCAAAAGTTGAACCATGTGCTGACATTGTGAAAGTTGGCCAGACGAGTGGTCGGTTCAGTGCGACCAGTGAGCGGAAAACCTGTGAACGTGCCTGGAGCAAGGCGGGCAAGGTGTTTACGCCTGCGTTAAACCTGGCCGGCCATCAGGCGATGGGCGTATGGGTTCATGGCGACGGTAAAGGTGAAGTTCTGAATCTTCAGTTGAAGAGTCCTCCAGGCTTCATCCCCGGTGACAGCGAACATTACATCATTGTGGACTTTAACGGCTGGCGTTATTTTGAGCTGGTTGAGCCTGAAGGCGAACGGTATGCGAACTATTCGTGGCCTTATGGCGGCCTGTATTCCATTTATCGCGAGAACATTGCTTATTCACATGTCCATGCCCTGAACTTGTTTTACAACAATATCCCGGCAAAAGGGGTGGTAACATGTGAGCTGTCGCCGATTCGAGCCTTGCCGACGGTAAAGGCAAAGTTTCGTAACCCGGCAATCACCATTGCCGGCAAAACGATCATGTTTCCCGTGGAAATTGAGAGTGGAAGCTGTCTGGAGTTTCGTTCGATGACGGATTGCAAACTGTATGGATCCTCCGGCGAGTTGATCAGCAACGTACAGCCGCAGGGGGATGTCCCTGTGCTTGAATCCGGGTCAAATGCCGTTAAATTTTCCTGTGAACCACCGGCGGGCTTGAATCCGCGGGTCCGAGTTTCTGTGATCGGTTTTGGCGAGTGATTGAAATGGAAATGGGCAGATCACCATAATAACGGGGAGTTCCTGTTATTAACGGGATATTCTGGGAGACCTGCGGTTCCAGGGCTTGGTTTGTTCGGCTCGTTCAAGTCGTATTAAATCACCCGGTCGCATTTTTTCAACCTCTGAAATATCAAGATACCAGTCGCCCTCTGTTTCAATCCATTTGTTTGCGGGAAGGGGGTTCCACTGGTAACCGGCCCACAGTTCCTGGATCAATGTTGCTGTATCCGCTTTATCATTTATTTTCAGGGAGGCTATTCTAATCTTTCTTGATGAACTTTCGGGGAGTTGAAGGAAAGGAAACGCATCCATGAAACCCCGGCGAAGTTTGTTTGCATCGGCAGTCTTTACATACGCAGGATTAACAAATTTTGCTGCCTGAGAAAAATCCTGCTTCATGATGCATTTTGAAAGATCCTCAAAACGCTGGTTGATCCTTTTCTCGGGACTGTCGGAATATTTCTTTTTGACAGGCACATTGTTTGCGATGGCTGGCTTGGCGGCCGCCTTCTCTGTTGGATTCTTCTGGGCAAGAGTTTCGACGGTATTTGTTTCGGACTGCTTTTCCTTTGCTGCCTGTGCTTCGGTTTCAAGGATCAAGGCACGCGCCTCCATTAGTTCGGCACTGTTGGTCAGGCTGTCTTTTTCTGTCTTTGCCTCGACCGCACCACGAACATCATCTTTTTTTGTCAGTGATACCTGGAGGCTGTCCAGTGCCTTTTCGAAATTTTCGGCAAGGGTCAGGATCTTTCGCGCCCGTTCAATGGAAAGTTTGCCTGTTGCTTTGATATAAGCTTTCTGGAATGGAATAAGTTCGGGAACATCTTTCGACAAATCATCGGCAGTAATCTTCCTGGCCATCGAGAAGCGATCGATTTCTTTGTTGACGGCAAGTAAGCGTTCAAGTTCTCCGGCGGTCTGTACTTTCTTTTGAATATTTTTGAGGGCGGCGAGGTATTTGTCCTGTTCCGAGACTATTTCCTCGAGATCAGGAGAGGAAAGTTTCTGCAATTCTTTTTCATAAGTGGTTTTAAGCCGGAAAAAAACGGCGTTTGGCTGGTCGTCATTTGCTGCAAGTAACGGTAATGATAAAAGATAAACTGAAAAAAGCGCACGTAATGCAACTTTAAGCACTGAACACTGCAGTTTCTTTCCGGCATCCACCATTCTCATGATGCCGAAGGATATTGGAATGAAGGAGTATGAAGCTAGTGCCCTACGGATGATCATCTTCAGGTGCCTTTCAGTTTCCTATACCTTAATTCAAGTAACGTTTAACTCGAACGATATATTTTACAGATTCTCATGTTTTTAAAAGAAATTTATTGAAATCCAAGCATAATTTTTAACCGGCAAGTTCAATCTTCAAAACAAGGGTTTGCTGCATTATTCCTGAAAGATGATAATGATGGCGAAAATAGCAGTATCGCTGGTTGATTTAACATGCTAGGAGTTTGAATTTTACTCTGCGCATATCCTGTTGTATTGTCACACGCTAAGAAATCGAAAGGAGTCTGGCCATGTTGACACGTCGTAATTTCATTGCTAGCGGGGCATTTTCTGTCGGGGCGCTGTTGTGCGGTACGCATCGTGCCTGGGCAGGCGCAAATAACCGTGTGCGGATTGCCGTGGTTGGCATTCACGGCATGGGCCAGAGTCACCTCAAGGCCTATCAGGCATTGCCGGACACCGAGGTTGCGGCATTGTGCGATATAGATGAGAATCTGTTTCCCGAGGTCATTGAAAAGCATTTCACAAAGGCCAACCGCGCCAAGCCGAAGACTTACACCGACATTCGGAAGCTGCTTGAGGACAAGGAAATTGACGCAATATCGGTTGTCACTCCGAACCATTGGCATACGCTGGCTTCGATCTGGGGTATTCAGGCTGGAAAGCATGTCTCGGTGGAAAAGCCGTGCTGTCACAATATCTTCGAGGGAAGCAAGCTGGTCGAGGCATCGAAGAAGTACCGCGTCCTGGTACAGGATGGCGCAGAGCAACGCAGCAATCCGTGTTCGCAGACGATGGCCAAGTTCCTGCAGGACGGCGGGCTTGGCGAGGTTTATATGGCCAAGGGCACCTGTTACAAGTGGCGTAAGCCAATAGGCCATTTTGAAGATGAGCCGGTACCGAAGGGTGTTCATTACGATCTCTGGCTGGGGCCTGCTCCGCAGCGGCCGTTCAACCAGAACCGGTTCCACTACAACTGGCATTGGAACTGGGACTATGGCTGCGGTGATATGGGCAACCAGGGTGTCCACGAGATGGACATTGCCCGCTGGGGACTTGGCGTGACTCTGCCAACAAAGATCTGTGCGATGGGTGGTCATGTCATGTTCGGCGATGACCAGGAGACGCCGAATGTGCTGCACGCCATGTTCGAGTTTCCGAACCCTGCCGGTGGCGGTGATAAGAAGAGATTCCTGCAGTTTGAGGTCCGTCCCTGGATCACGAACAACGAGATTCAGGTCAAGGAACCGGTGAAAGACGGCAGTGGCGGCTACATGGCCACCAGTAGTGGAAATTCCATTGGTAATCTTTTTTACGGCTCAAAGGGTTACATGGCCAAGACCGTCAATGCATGGCAGGCGTTCATGGGTGAGAAACGCGAGCCAGGTGATTCAGGTAAGGGTGAAGCCAACCATTACGGTGTGTTCGTTGACGCCATACGTGACCCGAAGCCGGAGACTTTCAACAAGAGTATTGAGGAAGGTTTCTACTCCTGTGCGTTGATCCATCTTGGCAATATTGCATACCGACTTGGCCGTAACCTTGAATTCGATCCGGCGACGATGCGGTTCCCTCATGACGAGGAAGCCAACCGGATGCTGACCAGGGAATATCGAGCCCCATTCATTGTGCCGGAGAAGATATGACATCACGTGAACGCCTGCTGATCACGTTGCGCGGCGGGATTGCCGATCGCGTTCCTGTTGCCCCGTTTGTGCAGGAGGAGTATCTGTCTTTCTACTATCCAGAGAAAACAAAACTGGACCGTGTGATCGACGCAGTTGAACTGGCTAATGAACTTGATTTCGACCTTATGGCCAAACATCGTGCCATTGAAACACCGCACTTTCTCCGGCACAGCTATCCCGACTGGGAGCTGCGCCGCAGTGAGATACGCGAGGCTGACATGATCAGGAAGCGGCTCGAAATTGTCATGCCATCTCGAACACTTGTGCAGGAGGAAGTCAGGCCGGATGCAGGTGCTGCAACCTCGGGCGTGAGTTTCATGGTGACCCGCCACATGCTGCAGGATTCCGACGATGCTACGGCATTCCTCGAACACCTGCCGCCGCTGAACGATACCGACCGCCGGGAGATGCATGACATCGCCGCGACATGGAGCGGGATTATCGGCGAGAGAGGAGTGCTTGCACCGTGGGGGTTTGCCGGAGTATTCAACTTCTGCTGCGACCTTTGCGGGATGGAAAATGTCTACACAATGCCTTACGAGGATGAGCCGCGTTACCGTGCGCTGATGGAAGGAATTTCTGCGGCACAGGCTGCTGCGGCCTCGGCGCTTGCCGATACGGCTGTGGATTGTATAGGCATGCAGGGTCACATGGCTGGTGGTGCGACGACAGGTCCGGATTTTTTCCATGAGTTTGTGATGCCGTATGAGCGGCATGTAGTTGAAGCAATACGCGATGCAGGCAAGTTCAGTGTCTATCATAACTGTGGCTTTGCCAGGAATCTTTATGGTAACTACCGTGATATTGGCATGACGGTCTGGGAGACTGTTTCTGAGATGCCGCGTGGCGATAACAAGCTGGCGGAAGCCAAGTCTGTGCTCGGCGACAAGATCTGCCTGCTAGGCAACCTCGATCAGGTTGATTTCCTCAAACGTGCCACCCCGCAGGAAGTTGTGGCCAGAACGCGCGACATAGTTGCCCTCGGCAAACCCGGCGGACGTTTTATCTTTTCAACGTCAGATTTTTTAGAGAAAAATACGCCACGTGAGAATGTTGATGCAATGATTGAGGCGGCCAAAGAGGCTGGTAAATACTGATGGAATATCGAAACGGAGAAAACCATGAAGAAGATATCAATGATGCTTGTGATGGCTGCTGCGGTTGTTGGGGGAGCGGTGAGTGCGCTGGCGGACAATACATTGACGGCGGAAGAACAGGCGGCGGGCTGGCAGTTGCTGTTCGACGGACAGTCGCTCAAGGGCTGGCGGCAATACGGCAAGCCCGGTACAGGGTGCGACGCAATCGGCAGCGGCTGGAAGGTTTCCAGCGGCCTGCTAAAGAAACTCAGCGGTGTCAAAGGTGGTGATATCATTACCGAACAAAAATATACCGACTTTGAACTCACGTGGGAATGGCGACTGGAAAAGGACGGGAACAACGGGATCAAATACCTGGTCACAGAGTCGCGTCCGCAGGCCCCTGGTTACGAATACCAGATGATCGATGACAATTCCGACAAGTGGAAAAAGTTGCATGCCAAGGCCAAGACGGCATCATTCTATGAAGTACTGGCGCCGGCGGAGGATAAGCCGCTGAAGCCTGCTGGTGAGTGGAATACCTCGCGTCTAGTTGTACAGGGTAACCAGGTTGAACACTGGCTCAACGGGAAGAAGGTGCTTACTTATGAACTTGGCAGTGACGCAGTCAAGGCGGGTGTTGCCGACAGCAAGTTCAAGAAGTGTCCGGATTTCGGGACCAAGCTGACCGGTCACATCATGCTTACCGACCACAACGACGAGGCCTGGTACCGCAACATCAAGCTGCGTGAACTGCCGGCGAAGTGAAATTCTCCGCGGCAAGTTTGTCCGTTTGTGGTATCGGAATATCCTGCTGGAATTTCTTAATGGCCATGACAATGAAAAATGTCTATGGTTTCTGGTGATGTCAAAAAGGCAATTTCTTTTAACCGGGAACATGTTTCTGTCTGTGCTTCTTGTGCTGCTTTCTGGTTGTCTGTATGGGTCGCGAACAGATCGCAGTTGTTTCATAAGTGCGAACCTCCTCGATGATGGCCGCGTACTGTTTTCTTTCCAGGAGCTGGTATATTGCCCTGCGCAGGGTCTGGCCGCATTTCCCGATGGTGGTATTCCGAAATACAAGAAAGACAACAATGCTCTTTTCATTTTCGACCCGGCTTCCGGGGCGTTGCGGCTTCTCATGAGGGAGAAGAATCACAGGTGGGAACACGGGCAGGGTAGTTTATTCGTGATGAAGTCCTGCGGGAATGTGGCTCTTGTGTCGCAGGGCGGACAGGTTCGAGGCAAACCATCCAGTTCCATCAGGCACTGGCTTGTGGATGTTGGGAACGGAAGGACACAGGAACTTGAATTAAAAGAGAATTTTGCGCGTGAAGGGAGGGATGTGGGAGCAATTTATCTTGTCAGCAGTGATGGTACCCTGGTGTTTGTAAACAACCCGCTGGTACAAGAGGATGGCAGAAGCAGCAAGCGGCGAGATGAAGGTCCTTCGCAGATCTGGGTACGGAGACCGGAAGGGAAGATTGTAAAAGCCGGGGATGGTCCGCATTACGAAGGGTATGTTGACGGCTCTGTCATATACTGGGTTGAAGGGACAAGACAATTCATTGGTTACAGGGTGAACGACAATACAAGGCGCACTCTGCACGGTTACCGGACGCCTCTAGGACTGCCTGATGTAACACGAGGTGTTTCGGTGTCATCCGGCGGAAGTGGGATGGAGCTTGGCAACAAGGTTGGCGATTCCTGGAAGTATGAACCATTACCTGTAACTTCTGCCCAGGTGTTGAAAAAGATGTGATGTTTCTCCTTGGGCAGAATCTGTCAGGGGAAGTCTATTGAAGGTGTTTCCGGCTCGAGAGAAAATCTTTTCTAGTTTCCCGTGATGGACCCACCTTGACGTTCGGTTAAACTTATGATTTCATCCGTTTGTATTTACTGATCGGCAAGAACAAGACAAAAAGTTGAGGTTTCTGCCAATGTTAAAAAAGCAATTTCCTGTAGCCAGCCGGAATCACTCCATCAGTCGCCGGAAATTTCTGCAAGCTGCTGCTGGTGTTACTGCTGTGAGTATCGTTCCTTCTCGGGTCTTTGGTAAAAATGCTCCTTCTAACCGGATCACAATGGGTTGTATCGGGGTTGGAGGCATGGGCATGGTGACCTTCGTGCGGCGATGGCTAACGAAGACGTCCAGATTATTGCCACATGCGATCCTGTCAGTTCCTCAAATGAATACGGCCACTGGTTCAAGGATGGCTGGCAGGGACCCTGGTTTGGTCGCGAAGCAGCGAAGAGGGTAGTGGAGTATCACTACGCACAGCAGGCTGGACGAGCTGATTTCAAAGGTTGCGCCGCATATATTGATTTTCGTGAACTGCTTGCACGGGATGACATTGACACAGTGACGATAGTAACGCCCGACCACTGGCATGCTCCCATTACCGTTGCTGCTGCCCGCGCAGGAAAGGACATCTACTGTGAAAAGCCGCTCTCGCTGACTCTGTCTGAGGGCCGTGTGATGGTTGACGAGGTTCGTCGCAATGGCCGTATACTGCAGACCGGCACGCATCGCCGTTCATCACCTGCGGCGCGGCATTTCTGCGAGTTGATTCGCAATGGTCGTCTTGGTAAACTGCATAAGATCACCATTGAAATTGGCAAAAATCATCGCGAGGGCCCGAAGGACAATTGTGCGGCACAGCCAGTGCCTGAGTGGCTGGATTACGACATGTGGCTTGGCCCTGCACCGCTGGCACCATATCACAAGGATCGCTGTCTTTACTCGTTCCGCTTCATCAGCGATTATTCCGGTGGTAATGTCACTAATCTTGGTGCGCACGCGATTGATCTAGTGCAATGGGCGACCGGCAACGATTTGACAGGACCTGTCGAGATTGAGGATCTGGGTGGCGTATTTCCTCCGGAAATGTTGTTTGATGTCGCCAATCCGGCGCACTTTCGATGTCGTTACGCCGACAAAACAGAATTTGAGTGCCATACCGGCGAGCGTGCCGCGCACGTGACGTTCGAAGGCGAGAATGGTTGGCTCGGTTTCGACGACATCATGACGGCGTCCAGTCCTGAATTGCTTCGCGAGACTATCGGGCCGGACGAGATTCATCTCTACGAATCAAGTGACCATATGAGGAATTTTATTGATTGTGTCAAGAGTCGCCGCGAACCTGCAGGTCCCGTAGAGGTAGGGCATCGTTCCGCCTCCATATGTCATCTCGGCAATATTGCCATGATGCTCAAGGCAAAGCTTAAATGGGATCCTGTTGCAGAGCATTTTGTAGGGCCTAACGCTGACTCAGCCAACCGGTTGCTTCACCGTGCCTATCGCGGGCAGTGGACATTGTGACGTTCGAGCAGGCGTATCCATACCACTCAAGCTTCGGGAATGTGTTTACGCCAACAATTCCGGCTACGGTTTGACCAGCGGTTTCTCGAAAACCATACATACCGGTTGATCTGATATTGTGTCTCTGAGTATTGGCTGACCTTGCCCGTCTTTGCCACTGCCATACGACATAAGAACACCGGGCTTAACCGGTTTGCCTAGTCTTACAGTTACTTCTTTGTCGCTTATGGCGGTTGATATCACATCCTGATCAGTTAGAACGACTGTATTATCTTTGAATCTGAAACCAAACGCCTTGTTACCGCCTTTACCGTTCCATGTTTCAATCTTCAGCTTGCGATCGAACACAAGATGAACAGTGTTTGCATCGAGCAGTTCTGCTTGGTTCAGTTTCGGGTTAACAAAATCTTTCTGACCGTAAACAGAAGAGAGAAGGGCCATCGTCCAGCGCCGGGCATATGCGCGCATATTCATTTCGTCGCGATAATGAACGCCATCGGTTGGCAGGATATCATAGGCAACAGCTCCCGGCAGGACGTCAGGATGGTTAGCCCAGGCATACTGCTGGCCCCGTCGAATATTATCATTTCGGTCCCGTTCTGAGGCGAGATTGGTGATTTGGCCGATCAGCATGGGACATTTTAAATCATTGTGAAAATCTGTGGCTGCAGCCATAAGGTTTTCCACGTACTCATTATAGTTACCCAAAACTGAAAGCTTGTTGTGGTGCGTGATGTCGTTTTCTCCCTGATAGTAGAGAACCGCCCTGACTTTCATGTTGCCATCAGTAGCAGACGTTACAATCGCCAGCATTCTGGTGTACATGCTGCCTCCTTTGCGCCACTGTTTGACAACCGTACTTCCAACTGCTGCCTGGATATAGCCTATAGGGATTTTTTGATCAGGAATTAATTCGTTCAGAACCATTGGCCATGCAGATCCATGATCACCATCGTTGGCGGATGGATCGTCACCTCTGGACCATGTGTTCTTTCTGTATTTCGTTCCAGTAAACGGATTATTCTGTTCCAGGATAATATGCGCATCACCGCGTCCATCCGCATTCGATTGACCGGTAATCACAAACACGTCGCCAATTCCTACGCACTGGACTTCAGCCACCAGTTCTGTATCGCCTTTCGTTCGGACTTCCAGCTTGCCTTGTCCAACCTTTTCATGCAGCGAGCCGGTAAAAGCACCGTCTTTTGGCTTCGGGTCGAGCACCTGCCATTCCCGCTCGCAGAACCTTGCCTCAATCCGTTCGATTTTTGCCGTTTTTGGATAATGTCCACGGATTCTGACTGTTCCATCCATTGGTGTCTCGCGCTGGAAAACAACATATCGAACAGGATAGAGTATTTCCATTTCTTCAAGCTTTGCTGCCATAGCAACATTTTGTAAAAGAAGAGCCAGTATTATTGATAATTTAAAACTTAATTTCATGAAACTCCATTTTGTCGGGTGATATGCCGAATTTCTTTACCACTCGCCCAGATCTATTACGGAAATATATGTCCTCGGATTCAATCCAGCCGGTGGCTTACATAAAAACCTGATGGCATTTTTCCAGGATGCAAGAATTTAAACATCTCCCTGTGGTTGTTCGTTGCCAATCAACTCGCCGAAAGATTCATAAAATTACACTTTGTCACCGGATGGAATTCCAAGGTGGCTTAAGGACCTTCTATCTTTACCAAGGCTGCGTAGAATATTATGACGGAGGCTTCAGTCCGCAGGACTTCATTTGCCAGTCTTGCCGGCAGCAGGTTTTCTGGGCGTCTGCTCACTTTCGTTATCATCGGCATTTATTTTGCCGCCCTTATAACCGTCAGGTAATTTCTCACATGTCAGATCTTTTATATAAAGTACACCCTCGCCGGTTATACCTATAAAGTGAAAGGACATGTACCGGACTGTTTTAATGATTCTCATTCCGTTGTTGGACAGCTGTGGCTCAGGGAAATCACGATGGATTTTAGTCCAGCTTTTTGGGTTCACGCCTTTGTCGTCAATTGTGTTCCAGGAACCCTTCCATCGTTTCTGCATATCAAAAAGGCTTGGATTCTCGTAAGGCGCCAGGCCTGGTTTGAACTGATAACCTATCGGATAGCAATGATAGGGGGCCGAGCCTTGAACTAGTATTGAGAATCTGTAGCGGCATCCCTGTTCGAAAGGAATCAAAGGACTGTCAACCTGTACTCCAAGTTGCCACATGGGAAATCCCTGATATCCTTTGTCGTCATTGATTATTAGCCTGATAACATTCTTCTTGCTGTTAAACTGGGGAAGCATTGTTATGTACTTGGTGTTGTTGATGTAGTTCCCGTTCTGGCTGGGTGTATAATCATAGGTCCAGTATTTCCACGGGTTCTCGGGATCCTCGCAGTTGCCGTTTATCATCAAATTCTTGCCTTTCTCTTGTGCCGCAGAAGCAGAATTGGAAAGGAAAACGCACAAAAATACACATAGCATCGAAACAGTAATTCTTTTCACCAGTTACTCCTCTCTTTATTGTACACGTAACAAAAATACAAAAAAGTCACATAGTATGTCCATTGTTTCCTTGCACCTTGTTTCCTGACTTTTTCTTCTTACCTGTTTGAGACCTGTCGCAGAAACTGTATGAGGATTTTGCTCACTTCTTCCGGTTTTTCCTGCTGGACCCAGTGTCCGGAGCCGTCCAGCAGGTGTACTCCCTTCATTTGAGTGCACGCAGTTTTTTCCATTTTCTCCAGGTTACCAGCACTCTGATGGATTCCCCAGTCGCTTGCCCCTGCAATAAAGCATGACGGTACATCAATCGTGCGGCCAGCAAAGGCCTCAAGCTCGGCCTTGAACCTTGGATTAGTCGAACACCTATACCACTGTAGGCCACCCTGGAATCCATGTCTGCTGAACTCAGTACTATACACGCGTAATTCCTCGTCAGAGAGCCATTTACACGCTGCGATCGCGGATGCTGATGGCATTTCAGCTGCCACAGTCTCAGCCATTCCCTTATTCAGGTCCATTATGTAGTAAGTAGGTAATTTTGCCAGTTCTCCTGCACTCCACGACTTGAGGGGAAAAGGTTTATTTTCTTTCCAGTCCGCGCTTTTGAAGTGGTAATAGGCGCGCAGAAAATCATGAATGCCCTGTGGGCAATGGCACATGTTGTCATTGGCCTCACGTGTCGAGTAATACCACTGGTAATGTTTGCGCGGACGGGGCAGTGCTGCAAGTTCATCATGAATACTTCGGCCGGACAGGGTACCGCTTTTCTTTACAGCATTGGCAGTATTGACCGCTAACGGTGGCGGACCTCCGAACGGCGCGCTCATCATCACAACAGAATGGAACATGTCCGGTTGTACCAGTGAACACCATGCAGCGACAGGCGAACCAAAATCGTGCCCCACCACGGCGGCTACGGAGCGATAGCCGAGAGATGAAACCAGCTCCTGCGTATCTCTGACCAGATTGAGAAACCGGAAGGAAGCAACATTGCCATCGAAGTTACCATCCCAGCCCGTGGTACGTCCGTAACCACGCTGATCAGGGGCGACCACATGGAATCCAGCCTGAGCTAGTGGCAACATCACTTTTCGCCAGCTGTACGCAAGTTCCGGGAAGCCGTGTAGGAGCAGGACGCAGGGTCGGTCTTTAACTTCAAAGCCGGACTCCAGTATGTGCATATTAAGACCGTTTATGTCTTTTATGAACCGTGACCGTATTCCTGCCGGGAGGGTGGTCTCACCGTAGGCAACATTCTTGTTTATCTGTATAGACTTATCAGATGCATGAGTGTTCCTTGACAATGCAAGAGGCATAAGGCTGGCCATCAGACCTTGAATGAGTTGACGGCGTGTGAGAATTCTGCAACCGGATACAGTGACTGTCTTTTGCATGGTTACTTCCTATTTCGCCAGTTCGGCAAGCATTTCAAGCAGGTTATTGACAATAATGACTGAAGCATCTTCCTGTACTCTGCAGGTGCCAATCCAGGTCTCGTATCCCCCAAGCTTGTGCTGCTCCGGGGTTGGCAGGTAGCCGTGCGAGGTGTTGGCAAGACCTACAACCATCGTACGTGGAAACGGACTGCGTTTCTTCAGTTCGAGTCCGATTACTGCAAATGTTTCAAACGGAATACAGCATACTCCCAGGTCGCCGATGCGGATGGCCTGCAACTGAATAGGCAGGGTCTTATCCTTACGCTCGAAAGCCGCGACAGTGCTTCGTGCATAATTCTCTGCAAGGTTCGGAAGCTTGGCGCGTTCGGCCTCGTTTTTTATGGCAAGTACGGCCCTGGCTTCGGTTACCTGCTCGGCTGTTGGCTGGCGCAGGGACAGGGTGATTTCGCGCTGGACCATGCCGAGTCGTGCATTCGAATCATAAGAGGTTATTTTGGACCTTGCATGCCAGACGGCATCGGCGGCCTTTTGCGCTATTATGCGGATCTGCTCAAACGGTTCGCGCGGCGGGCGGGTGACAAGGAAAGGGATATTGTTGATATCACCGGAAGTTCCGTTGGACATCATGGCGACGAAGTTTGTGTCCCCTCCGACTCGCGAGGGCATGAGCCGCGCAAACTCGCCATAATAATCGGCCGACACCCTGGCTTTCGGAGTGTGGCCAACATAATGTAATGAATAATTTGCGTAAAGCGCCAGAGGCTTGCGCTTGGCATCCTGTATCGAGATGATCGTGATGTCCGGGTCTGTCGGACCGGCAGGGCGGTCGAGAATATCGGGGCTGGTACTTGGATTCATTTTCACCTGGTCCATCTTGCCGAAAGGGTTCAGCGGCATTTTGCCGGGCTTCAGGAACCAGCGGCGGCAAAATACTTCCTCGGGCATCGGGTATGAGGAGACGCCGATCGAGGCGGGGCGCAGTGCGCCGTACGCACGTACGATTGACTCGACGATGCCATCGGTCAGAATTTTACGATAGGTCGCGGCCATCGATGACGGTGCGCTGTGACTGTGGGTTGAGGAAATAAGAATTTTTTCCGGCGCGATGCCGCAACGTTTTGATACGTTGGATTTAACCTCGTCGCCGATTTCACGGGACACGCCGAGACTGTCTACTACAACCATGGCAAGCGTGGTAACACCGTTGCTGAAAACAAGCGCACGGGCATGGAGGGGGTCGTGTACGCTTTCAGCCATATTTGCTTTAAAGCCGCCCGGCATATTGACCGGAAAGTTCGTCGGAGAGACATCCACCGCGGCTGCTCCGGCGAATAGAGGTTCAGGCGTTCCGGCGTAAGCATCAAGGCAGATCATTATCGACACGATCAGACAGAAGGGGAGTATTGAAATAGAATTGTATATTTTCATAATACTTCAGAACATAAGCCTGTTTATTGCCAATGTCAAAGTCAGACTGGGGCTCTGGTTTGCAAATTCCTCATGGCTGTTGACAAATTGGTGGAACTGCCAGTAGGATCAAAAATTCATGAAGAGAAAAGAATCTATATCAGTTTCCAATCTTGATCGACATCTGCGCAGGCTTACCGTTGATATAGGTGAACGACTGGCCGGTTCAAGTGGAGAGAAGAAGGCTGCTGATTATCTGGCTGAAGAATTCCAGCGTTGTGGCGCTGAAGTTTCAATTGAAACGTTTCCAGTACAGCAACGTTGGGTCAGGAAGCAAAAGCTTTCGATTAAGGCAGGCGGGGGGAATTGGATGTCTTTTCCCTGTTCGCTCATCAGTTCTACGCCAGGAACAGACGGTAGGGTGCTGGAGGCCCCGATTGTTTTCTTTGAAGCACCAGCCGAATACCAGTGTCGTGATCTCTCATTCCTGAAGGGTAAAGCGGTTGTTCACCTTGGTACCCATATCGAGTCGCGTGACGCTTATCGCCGGCTGATAAAGGCCAACCCCCTGTTTATCCTTATTGTTGATGTCCGTTATCCCGGTACGCGTCCGCTGGCGGACGGCATGCTGCCATCGTATACAAAAGACATCGGTTCCGTACCGATGGTCAATGTTGCTTTCATGGATGCCTGGCGCTGGAAAGCGGAAGGCGCTTCAAAGGCACAGTTGCAGGTTGACGGTGGGATGAAGCCGTCGATCTCGCAGAATGTTGTTGCGACTCTGCCAGGTAATGGTTCGGAAGATGGTGTTGTTTATTTTGGTGCTCATCATGATACCCAGGCGGATTCGGTTGGTGCGGATGATAATGCTTCGGGGTCGGTTGGACTGCTGGAGCTGGCCAGGGTTCTTACACGTAAACCCCGGAGGAAAACCATCAAATTAATCAGTTTTGGTGCGGAAGAACAGTTATCGGTTGGCAGTGCGATGTATGTCAGGAAACACCGGCGTGAATTGAACCGGAAAAAAGGAATGATGATCAATCTGGATAGTTACGGTTCGTTGATGGGGTGGAACGAGCTTATCTGTAACGGATCTGGGAAAATGCTTCAGACGGTTTTGCCTTATTTTGCGAGGAGGAAACTGTTTGCCGAAGTAATAACCGATGTTGTGCCATACTACGATCTCTTTCCGTTTGTTGCGGCTGGTATTTCCGGCATAAGCATTGGGAGGAAGAATTGCATCAGCGGCCGGTTTTTTCATCACCGGCCGGATGATAACATGGCAAAGTTGTCGGTTCCCATTATGGCTTCACTGCTTCAAACTGTCGCTGCTCTTGCAGGTGATCTGGCCAATGCAAAAAAGTTACCATTTCCTTCGGGTATTCCCGAGGAACAGTTCAAACAAGTACAGAAGTTCTGGCGCGACCTTTACGGCGGCTGGAACGGTTAATATTTCAGCCACCTAAATTTTCGCAAGGTCGGCAATTTTTACTACTTCACTTCCGCGTTCGATACTTCGGTAAGCAGCAATTCCAATGAGTGCCGCCATGGCGCCCTGGCGCACATCGGCGCGTAATCCTAATGGATCGGCGGCATCGGGCTCTCTGAAAATCATATCCTGCAGGGACGAGTCCGCACCACCGTGACCACCCGAACGGTATTGAAGGTCGGTAATGACCTCGGACTTGCCGGAATTGGGTGTCAGGCGTAATTCCTTGTTCTTGTAGTCGCCACCCGAATACGTGTTCCAGTCTATGCGACCTTTACTGCTGTTGAAATATATGGCCTGCCCCTCGTAGGGTAGAAATGCGTTGGCTGTGTAGGTGAATGTTACCCCATTCTCATATTTTACAATGACGGACATCGTGTCGTAGATGTCAGTATCCATACTGAAAACACAACTATCATAAATATAGCCATCTTCGGATTCACAATCGGCATACAGTTTTGTCAAACGCTGGTTCTTTGTGATGTCCATGAAATAACAACATTCTTTGGTATGAGGGCAGTTTCTGCAATTTGTACCGCGGAATTTGCCATTACGTCCGTAAACGCGCAGTTCGCCTCGTGCAACGACTTCAATTGGTTTTGAGTTTACCCACCAGTTTACCTGGTCAAAATGATGACAGGCCTTGGTTACTAGCAAGGTTCCTGAATTTTTCTTCAGCCGGTGCCAGCGATGGAAATAGCTCGAGCCATGACTCGTGTTGAGGTACTCGTGGTAATCAACGGAAATAAGATCGCCCAGGGCTTTGTCCATAAGCATCTGTTTGATTTTCTTTGCCTCGGGGTAATGTCGGGCATTATGGGTTACGATGATTTTATTTGCAGACTTCTTTGCTGCCTTCAGGATCTCCTTGCATTGGCGCTCATCGGTACATAGTGGTTTTTCAGAGATTACATCACATCCCAGTTCAAGTCCGCGCAGGATATGGCGGACGTGAACGGAATCCATTGTTGTGACAAGAATGGCGTCAGGCTTTGTTTCTTTGACCATCAGGTCGAAATCCGTGAACGTAGGAGAAGTTGTCCCTAGAAGGTTTCTGGCAGCAGCGACTCGTTTTCCGTTATTATCGCATAGGCCAACGAGGTCCACCACGTCGGAGTAATTTTTCAGTATTTCTCCACACCAGAACATGCCTCGTCCACCAGTGCCGACCATGGCAACACGGCGACGCTTGCCGGCGTCTGCAGCAAATGTTGAAATATTACTCATTAGCACTGTGCCGGCCAGGGCGGCGCTGCTGCCCTTTGTCAAAAAGGCCCGTCTTGTCATAGCTGAACCATTTCCTGTCTGCATTTATTCCTCCATTGTATAGATAATTCTCAAAATCTCGCCTGAGATGAGGATGTGATCATTGCTTTAAAGAACCGCGATACTGCGGATCGGTTTTCTTGATAAACTTTTGAACACGGCTTCCGATTATATCAGTGCAATAGACGTTTTCTTTTGTATCCAGGGCAATACAGTGGAGCCAGTTGAGTGTGCCGGGCTTTTCCATGCCGTCTTCGGCCTTTGGGAAAGTCCACAACTGCAGAAGTTTTCCGTCGGTGTTGAAACGCATTATCAACTGATCCTTAGGTGGGCATCCCAGTGGAGCGGTCGGATATTTTGGATCGAAACCCCAGACCATTGGCGATGATCCGCACACCCAGATTTCATCCTTTGGCGAGATCCAAAGTCCCCAGGGAACCAGCAGGTTGTTCCACGAATCAAGAAGCTTTCCCTGAAAATCAAAAACCTGGATGCGGGCATTGTTCCTGTCGGCGATATATGCGCGGTCTTTTGAATCACATACCACATTATGCGGTATGCTGAAACAACCTGGTTCGGTTCCAAGTTTGCCCCATGAGTTTATGTAGCGACCGCTTTTATCAAAATGAACGACCCTGGCATTACCATAACCATCCGTGACGAAGATATCCCCGTTGAGTGAGAATGCCAGGTCTGTAGGCTTAAAGAAATGTGAATCATCACAGCCGGAGACACCTTCCGTGCCGAGAGTCAGCAGAACTTTGCCGTCTGATGGAGAACGTTTGGTGACTGTCTGCAGGCCGACATCAACGAGCCAGACATTGCCTTCAGTGTCAACCCTGAGTCCGTGGGCGATTGATTTCGGGTTATCCACGTTCCAGCTTCTGATGAAGCGGCCATCCGGGGCATAGACCTGAACGGCCGGATTAGTTCTGGTATTAATCCAGATGTTATCTTGTTTGTCTATCGCCAGTCCTGATATCTGGCCCCATGGCATGCCGGCCGGGCGCTGTGGCCAGTTAGGATCAACTTCGTACCATGTTACAGTGTTGACCACGGGGTAATCGCTGGTTTTGGTGGCAGCAGCATAATTATTTGTCTGAGCAAGGAGTGGTTGTGTAAAGCCGCAGGCCATGATTATCAGCAATGATGCGGTTATTCCTGCAGGTATGTTTGTATTACTTTGCATGTACATTTTTTTTCCTCCTGTGTATTACTGAAGTTCCGGCGGCAAATTCCCGTAAGACCATGGTTTACCCTGTGGTGCCAACGCTGGCTCAGGCACTTTGCCTGGTGTCATTCCGCGTGCCAGTTCAAGACCGGCTTCAACAAACTGTCGCCCCGCAGAAGGTTCAAGATTGCTGTAACCGGTAAGGCGTGTCTCGTATCCGCCGCCTTTTGGTCCCAATGCTTCCTCTGTGGGCACGTATCCGACACAGCCGTTGGCAAGTTCGACGGGCCAGGTGAATGGGAAAGGAGATCCCTTTTTCAGATCCAGGCCAAAGCGAACAAAGAATTCAGCAGGATTGGTGATGAACACGGCAGGGCCGACCTGGACAGCCTGTATTTCCACCTCGGCGGTCGGTTGTTTTTTTATGATAGCATCGAGTAAAACTATTTCTTTGGCAAAGGTCCATTCCGTGGCATCCGTTTTCTTTGGATCCTGTTGAACGATCTCGAGGCAGCGCTTTACTCGTTCCGGTGAAGGAATGCGACGCTTGATATTTAAAATTTTTGATTTTGCCGCGAGCGGCGCTTCAATACCTTGTTCAACGGTAAGCAGAACCTTTACTGCTTCTGCGCCGACCCTGCCTCCGACCAGGTGTGCCCACTTTTCGGGAGCTGGATTGACGTGCGGATCGAGATTATCAACCTGCGTTATATCTCCGCAACAACCCTGGAGGAAAACAACAGGCATGTCGGTACTTAAAGCTCCCCGGATGGTTTTCTCCATATAGTAGATCCAGTTCGCCGATATGCCGCCCGGGCTGGTTGTGGCATGACAGGCATAGTTTACAATACAACCAAGTAGTTTACCCTGCAAATCCCAGGCACCGATAACGCCGACTTCAGGATCGATCGGATCAGCATATTCGACGTTGTCAGGATTGTTCTTGCCGGAATGTGTATATGTAACACCGCTCTTCATTCTTATACGGCGGTTGTATGCGGCCTTGTCTTCTATCCCGCGTCCGAACCCGCACCGCGCCTCAACACGCCTGTCATTGGCTATGACGACTGCGGATACGATCTGGTCGATGACATGTTTCACATAGCCAGCATCGGCACAGGATGATTTCTCGTAGGCAAGTTCTTTGACAAGTGCTGAGGCATGGTCGAAATCGCCGGGCAAGGTCATGCCGGTCGGACCTGATGAGTGAGAATGTGAGGCGCCTATAAGAACTGCTTCCGGTGCAATACCGCATTTTTGCTGTATGATTCTGCGTGCCTCTATTACCATGGCCCGCATGACGAAAAGGGAGTCCACGCCAACCAGGGCAACCCTGGTGATGCCATCATCAAAAACCGCTGCCCGTACTTTGCAGGAATCGTGAAAAACGCGATGGAAACTCTTGCCGTAACCGCCTGGCTGTTCCATGCCGATGGATGGAGTGATGTCGCATTCGGCAAATCCAGCCTTTAACATTGTTTTCGACGCTGGTGTTGGTGAGACAGGCTTTGTCTGGTCTGCTGTAAAAACTGTTGAGGTCCATAGCAGCATGACAAAAGAGACAATAAGCGCGGGTTTCGGCAGGTGGCGATTTGCGGTGGTGCAATTCATGTGTATTCTCCTCAGGAGTAACCAGGGATTAATGGCACACTGTTTAACGTATTCCAATCTTGAACCAGGATGCCAGTGCTTAACAACAAAAAAATGTTTTAAATTTGGACTGTGACCGGAAGGTAGATTGTAAAGTTAAATGCCGCATATAGTGGTCTTGATTCATTTAAGCTGCGATTTCTTTAAGTTCACTTTCGAAG
>MHBM01000038.1:15946-19538 GCA_001804885.1 Lentisphaerae bacterium RIFOXYA12_FULL_48_11 | reverse complement strand
ATCTCTGCTTAAGTGTTTTGATTTCACTGTAAATTCCCCCCTTTATGAATTGGCAGAGATATACGCGCAAGCCTGCGCCACAGGCTCGAAGAATGAGGCCGAGAGCTGCAGTTGTTTTGCCTTTCCCATCACCTGTATAGACTTGCACGTAACCTTTTTTCATTATTTTGTCCATGCTGGCTTATCTGGCAGCAATACCTCAAATTCGGCTATAAGTGATTTTTCGTATTCGCCGCTGTACGTTCCTGCCAGGAATCGGGCGTATGCTTCCTTGTAAAAAAATTCCCATGACTTGCTCTCGTGGGTGGGGTTAATAGGGTAGAAGTGAGCGTTATTTTCACTTGCCGCCTTCAAGTCTCCCATTGCATCTCCAATCATTATTATTCTGTCCGGATTGTATTTATTCTTTGCGGCAAGCGCAATATGTTCCGACTTTGTGCCAAGTTCCTGACCGGCAATGACGGCCGGATATTTTATTAGATTATTCTCTTCCCATTCTCGTATGAGCGCTTCGGCTGGGGTTTGTGACACGCATATCATGTCTGAGCTTCTGCTGATTTTGTCGAGACTTTCGCGGACCCACTTGAATGGGGGTATCTTCTTGACGGTCTTCCTGACAATTTCGTTTACGGCTTTGCTCCATTGCAGTACGGATTCGAGCTCTTTGTCGCCGGTGTCTTTGACCGCTTTTTCAAGCTCGGGATTGCCAAGTGCGACACCTGATGACAGGAAATGTTTCAATCCTGGCAATACCGGAATTTTTATTCCGGCAGCAATAACTTCCTTGCGATCCCCAAGCAAATCAAACATTTTGGCGAGAGCAATAAACCGGTTGTTTCCGCGCCATTTCGAATACAAATTGACGAATTCGGCCGTTTCCCTGACGTATTTCTCGATTGGTTGCAGGTTCCAGTGGGAGATTATGAGTCCGTGAAAGCATTGTTTCTGTTTTATTTCCATTGTATCGAATATGCACCCGTCAGAGTCAATGCAGACAAAGGAGGAATGCCGTACCGGGAGGTTGATCAAATCGTTCCTTGTAAAATTGTACGCCATATAAGCAAGATTCCTTTTGGTGTTTGCAGACAGAAAAATCAATTGTCCAATTTCGTTGAGTTATAGACTTTATTTTCAGATCAATCAACCTGATTGACAACCCGTTGTGTATACTGTGTAATAATAAAAACTGCCATGAGGAGGGTTGTATGCTTCTGGATAATCTTACCGATGAAGAGCAAGCTCTTGTTGCAGAAATATGCAAAATCAGGGAATTCAGGACTGATCAAACAATTGTTTCGGAAGGGGAAAAAGGGGGTGCCTTGCTTCTGATACGAAAGGGACGTGCCGAGGTCCGCAAATCTCTTGGAGCGAAAAATCACAAATTTCTTCGCGAGTTGAAAAAGGGTGATTTTTTCGGGGAAATGTGTTTTCTTCACCATGCGCCTCGTTCTGCCAGCGTAATTGCACTGGAAGACTGCGAGATTCTGGAGCTTGAGGGTTTAGAATTTGATAAACTCGCTGCTAAGTATCCGGAAATCGGCCTTAAAGTTTATAAGAACATAGCTGCTGAACTTGTTGAACGGTTACGACGAAATAACGAAGAATTGAAAAAAGCCGTATTGTGGGCCATTGAAGGGGCGAATCCTCGTTGATTGGATTATACGGCGATACTTGAACCGCGGATCAGGAGGTACATTTGAAGGTAAAAGCTTTTGCAGCATTACGTCCGCCTGTTGAAATTGTGCAGCTGGTTGCATCTGTTCCATATGACACTGTAGACACCGAAGAGGCAAGGGCGCTGGCTGACGGCAATCCTTGCAGCCTTCTGAGGATAAGCCGTCCGGAGATTGATTTTCCGAAAGGAACAGATATTTATTCGCCACACGTTTATCAGCGGGCTGTTGAGAATCTTTCCAAATTCCGGGAGGAAAAAATCCTTGTCCAGGAATCAATGCCGTATGTTTATGTTTATCGCCAGAAAATGGGCTCCCATGTACAGCGGGGAATCGTTACATGTTGTCACATCGAAGATTATGCAAACAATCTGATCCGCAAACATGAGAAGACAAGGCAAGACAAAGAGGATGACAGGACCAGGCACGTTAAAATGCTGAAGGCTAATACAGGACCGGTATTTCTTGCATATCGCGATGTCCGGGCCATTGATGAGATTGTTTCGGCAGTGGAGCGACAGAAACCTCTTTACGATTTTACCGCACCAGATGGTATTTCTCACACTGTGTGGCGTGCGGATTCGGATACTGACAGGTTGGTCCAGGAGTTCGGCAAGGTGTCAGTCAGTTATATAGCTGATGGTCACCACCGGGCTGCGGCGGCCGCCCGGGCAGGCATGGAAATGAGAAAGGCAAACCCTGCCCATAACGGTACAGAGGAATACAACTGGTTCCTGGCGGTTCTTTTCCCGGCCGGCCAGCTTCGCATTCTGCCGTATAACAGAATTGTTTTGGATCTCAACGGAATGACAGAAGGTGATTTCCTTAAGGCGGTTGGTAAAAAGTTCAAGATATCAGTGGGCGCGTCTCCGGATCCAAAGGCTCTGCGCACAGCTAGTATGTATCTTGCTGGAAAGTGGTATGGATTGTCGTGGGAACCAGGGAAAGCCATCGATCCGGTGCAGGCCCTTGATGTAAGTTTTCTGCAGAATAATCTTCTGGACCCGCTCCTTGGCATTAAGGACCCAAGGACCGACAAGAGAATCGAATTTGTCGGCGGTATAAGGGGGACTGGCGAGCTGGTTAAACGTGTGGATTCCGGAAAAGGCGTTGTGGCTTTTTCCATGTACCCTGTCACGGTCGATCAGATGATGGCCATTGCCGATGCCGGATCCGTCATGCCGCCCAAGAGCACATGGTTTGAGCCGAAACTGAGGTCTGGTCTTCTGATACACACGCTTTAGGGCCTTTCTGATGGTATTGGTTTTGCCGGAAACTTCATGAATCTGCCTGATAATCTCAAGGAAAAGCTTAGAAATCTTCCTGACAAGCCGGGTTGCTACATGATGCGGGATGGACGTGGGAAGATTATTTACGTTGGCAAGGCCATATCACTCCGTAAAAGGGTACAATCTTACTTCCGTCAGGCTACATTTAGAAAAGGTGATCCCAAATTGCGCGGCCTGGTAAAGAGTATTCAGGACTTGGATTATATTGTTGTGAGGAATGAGGCCGAGGCCGTCTTGACCGAGGGCAAACTCATAAAAGAATACAAGCCCCGTTACAATGTGAGTTTCAAGGACGACAAGAGATTCATTCTTATAAAAGGTGAATCTTCCCTTCAGGTTCCCCGGTTTAGCCTCTGTCGCATAAAAAGGGAGGACGGATGTGTTTATTTCGGGCCCTATGTTTCGTCTCCTGCCGCACGTGCGGCTGTTGATTTTATTGAGAAGAAGTTCGGGTTGAGAAAGTGTAACCCGGTTATTCCTGATTCCGAGACTTACAAACACTGCATAAATGACATAGTCCGTTTCTGTTCAGCACCCTGTATCGGGAAGGTGACGCAGGAGGAATACCGTTCGCGGTTCGATGAGGCATGTGCCTTTCTCAGGGGTGAGCGGCCTAAATATCTCGCTGAG
>MHBM01000038.1:10260-15926 GCA_001804885.1 Lentisphaerae bacterium RIFOXYA12_FULL_48_11 | reverse complement strand
TGAAGCCGCAAAAATGAATTACGAGAAAGCGGCAGCCATGCGGGACACATTGCGTTTCCTGGATACAGTAATGAAACGCCGGGTCAGGATTGCGCCGACACCAATGACACGGAATACGGATGGCAGGGTGGGCGTGGAAGGCTTGAAGGAACTGCTTCAACTAAGAGAGATTCCTCGTATTATAGAAGCCTTCGATGTTTCCAATATCTCAGGTACTTACGCTGTGGCAAGCATGGTGTGTGCAGAATTTGGTGTAATGAAGCGGAATCGCTACAGGCGCTTCCGAATCAGAACAGTAGAAGGCAGTGATGATCCCGCGATGATGGCTGAAGCTGTTGGTCGAAGGTATCGCCGCCAGCTTGCCGAGAAGAAGATGCTGCCAGACCTTGTGCTTGTTGATGGTGGCATAGCGCAGCTGCATGCAGCGCGAACCGAGTTGGATAAGCTTGGGTTGAACAACCTGCGGGTTGCAGGCCTTGCCAAGCGGAATGAGGAAATCTACAATGACAGGACTGACATGCCTCTCGTGCTGCACCAGAATTCACCTGCACTTAAAGTGTTGCAGCGCCTCAGGGATGAGTCGCACCGTTTTGCGCTTGCATATCACCAGCATTTACGCAACCGCCTGATAAAGCAGTCAGTGCTGGATGATGTTCCGGGCGTAGGTGAAGGACGAAAGAAGAGCCTGCTTGAAAAGTTCGGCTCACTCCGGAGAATCCGGAATGCAACGGAAGATCAGATTGCCATGGTACCCGGAATAGGGTATGAGTTGGCGAGACTGATTAAGCTGAGCCTTAAAGATGGCGCCGGCGGTGATGAAAAAGAATAAATGAAAATACTGGTGATAAAATTAAGTTCCATAGGGGATATCTTTCATGCCCTGCCAGCTGTACACAGCCTAAAAGAAAATCTTGGTGCAAACATTGACTGGGTTGTTCACCGTGAGTATATGGATGTAATAAAATGTTTTCCGGATGTTCAGAGGGTAATACCGTTTTTCCGGGACAGTTTCTTCTCAAATTTCGCTTTATTTCTCAGGGAGCTTCGCAGGGAAGAGTATGACTATATTATTGATCTGCAGGGACTTCTGAAGAGCGCCATGGTGGCATACCTGGCACGTGGAAAGGAGATCATTGGCCCGTCTTTCCACCGTGAAGGGGCCGGAATTATTTATTCAAGGATTGCCGGGCAGCGTAACAAGCACAGGCATGCTGTCGATGAGTGTATGGATGTGGCCGAGCTGCTTTGCGATAAATCAACCGTGCCCCTCAAGGTTGAGTTTCCTGTGCAGTTTCCTGAAAGCAAAATTACTGGAGGACATCCGAAAGTGGCCATGCTTCCTGTCTCCAGATGGGAAACAAAAAACTGGCCTGCTAAGTGTTACGTGGAAGTTATTAGGCGGCTAAAGACTTTGAAAGAAATAGAATTCTTTCTTATTGGCGGCCCGGATGACAGGGCCGTATGTGAGGGCATAATCCGCGATGCCGGTGCCGGTGTGAATATGGCAGGAAAGTTGTCCCTCATCGAGACAGGAAGCCTGTTGAAGGAGATGGACCTGCTCATTGCCAATGATTCCGGGCCTATGCATATGGCTGTAGCATTGGATGTTCCGGTTCTGGCAATATATGGTCCAACTGATCCTGTCAGGACAGGACCCTATGGTTCTCTTAATCGAATTGCAAAGACATCTCTTGATTGCCAGCCATGTTTCTCCAGGACATGCAGAAGAGACGGGATTCCATGTCTGTCCGGAGTAACCCCGGAAAATGTCATCGAAATGGCTCTTGAGATGCTGAAGAAATAAGCCTGCAGCCTGTTTCTCTAGAAATCATAACCAACTATTAAGGAAAGCATCGTTGATTCGTGACTAATGCCTGCCGTATTACTTTCGGACAAAGTCTCTCCGTAAGGACCTGTAAGTTCCATGTCGCCATCAATTTCCGGGATTGTCTGGGTGTCGAGAGTTGCGGAAACAAACAGTGCATCAGAGATGCGATATGTTGCGTTTAGTCCCATCCCGATATAGGTGCCTCCATCGAATGTTTCTTTGAAATGAATATCACGGAGGATATGATAATCCTTGTCCTCTGCGCTCACTGTAACACTGAAAAGGAAATAAGCGCTTAGTTCAATAGGGCCAAGCGGTCCGTTTGCGCTGACTCCCAGATACGGGATAGAAAAGGTTTGTTCGTAGTCAATGACGTTTATTCCGCCGAATGACCCGATTGTATCCCGGAAGCTATAGGCAGAATAGACATATTCATTGGCCCTGTCATCCCATTCCCATGAATCCTGTTTGAATCCTACAATGGCATGAAAAGCAAACTGATCCAACTTGAAGATTTCGGCGGATGCATTCAGGTCGAACATGGTTGCATTAACAACTTTTACATCGCTGATAGAGCGATCAGTCCAGTCGTTTGGACTTGGGGCTCCAGGTATGTCCGAGAACCAGTCGTAATCAATCATGCTGCCGCTACCTTCATTCATTGTTGTCCATATGCCAAGATTGACATTCAGCCATTTGGAGTATTTTACTGAGGCAATTCCCCCGATCATGCCCAGGCCTTTCAGGTCCCAGATCAATTCGCTGGCCTTGCGCCTGTAACCTTGGTCAAAATCGTAGACAAGTTCTCGTGCTTCGCCATTAAGGTAGCCAAGGGAACCCCGCACGGAAAAAGAAAAATTGCGGCCATCTGCCAGTTTTACTTCCGGACCGTCATATGCGTGGGATGCTTGAATTGGCTTGGGAAGTATCAGAAAACCAAGAGTTGTCATGATTGATAGTGCGCAAACAAGTACCTTCTTGTGCATGAATTTGTCTCCTTTTATGTATGTTTATTTATGTTGCCAAATTATTGGAAAGGATCAAATGTTTATCTGACTATTTTAAGAATTTCCTTGAAAGCCGGGTGTTCGGAGGTTTTCATCATCTCAAACAGGGCAGATTCGACGCTTGTTATCTTTGCTCCGGCTTCTTTGCTTCGTTCCAGGCCTGTCTTCTTGTTTGACAGAGTGCGGGATGATACTGCATCTGAAACCACGTAAGGTTCGTAACCCATGCCTGCCAGATCAGATGCGGTCTGGTATACGCAGACATGTGATTCTATTCCGGCCAGGAGTACCTGCGTTCTTCCTGTTGCCTTGAGACTGGTCATGAATGCCGGCTCGCCACAACCACTGAAACTTTTTTTACTTATTGGCTGTTCTGCCGTGAGAAGTTCGCGTATTTCCTGTACCGTTTGTCCCATTTTTTCGGGAATCTGTTCCATCCATATTACCGGCAACGAAAGTGCACGTGCCGCCATAATGAGTCTTCGGACATTCTGGTAGAGCATTTCTTTCTCGTGCATTATTTCTGCAAGTTTGCCCTGAATGTCGACCAGTACTAGTACCGTCTGTTCTGTCTTAAGCATAAACTCCTCCAGAAATTTGTGTGAAGCATATCAATTTGATACGATAGCAAAAATCCTGATTTGGGCTATCTTTCTGTAGCGTAGTTACGCATTTTTTCCCATGGGCGCGGTTTCCCTTTGATGATCTTGAAGGCAGGGTGGGCTGTAGGCTTCCTATATTGTCTGGGCGGAATACCATGCCTTTTTTTGATTTTCCGTGTCAGATGTACCCATTCGTAAAGGAGTTGACCTTTGGTTTCCGGGATGAATCTCTTCGTGCGTTGTGGGCTGATTTTGGATTTATCAAATAGATAACCGCGTTTTGTTGCTTCAACCCAGATGTTGATCAGGTAGGTTGCAATAGCTGCCACAGGTGTGTTGTGTTCTTTGAATCGGAGGAGCTGGGGGTGGTGCCTGTAGCCACGTGTTTTCCCAAGAAGTACCTTTTGTGCAAGCAAACCCTCGCGCCATACTGCAAGCAGTCCCTGCCTGTCGAGATGTTTAGGATGAACTGTCCATAAACGCATTGCGGTTACTCTTGGCCGAAGTGAGGCTGGGAACGTTTTATATAACGCCTGAGAGTTTGGTCTTCAATGCGGCTTTATTCATAGCTCCGACCATTTGTTGCTGAACGACACCGTCTTTGAAGAGCAATAATGTCGGGATAGAACGTATGCCGAAATCACCGGCGATCTGATGATTGCTGTCCACGTTTACTTTTACAATTTTGAGTTTACCTTCCACCTCGCCGGCCAGCTCATCAAGAATTGGTGCAATGGCTTTGCAGGGGCCGCACCATTCTGCCCAGAAGTCAACAAGTACAGGGGTTTTTGACTGCAAGACCTCGCTTTGCCAGTTTTCGGGAGTAATATGAATAATGTTTGCTGCTGACATAAGAACACTCCTTGAGTTTAGCGGGAAATTACGACTTTGCCTATCCAGCCCATATCCGCAACAAGGCCTGTAGCCATTATTATATAAATCAGAACAACCATAACAATAATTGCAACAAATGAGAGTGCAGGGAATATCCAGCTTGTTTCATCTGCTGCAACAGGACTCGATTCGATTGAGGATGCAGGTTCTGCTCTGGCGATTGAAACAGGAGCTTCACCTTCTTCGGACCCTGCAACTCCAGGCCTTTTGATCTTGATGGTTTTACGTTTTGTGGGGGTCGGTCCTTCTTCTGTATCCTCAGAAGGTGGGAGATCCAGTCTTGCGGTCTTGCTAAGCGTGGCACCATCCACAGCTGAGGCAGGTTTTGGTCCTACCTTTATCGTTGCTGCTTCGGTGGGCCTTTTGAGTTTGATTGTTTTTGGACCTTCACCTGGCTTGGCGGCTTCTTCTGCAAAAGCGGCTTCCAGGGAAATTCGCGATGTTTTGCGCTTTTCGTCAGTTCCAGCTGCAACAACAGGTGCTGCAGGTTTAATTCCTCCAGCCGGACCGCCAATTTTAATAGCCGTGGGAGCAGCTGCAGGCTTAATCCTTATCGTTTTAGGTACTTCTGTGGTTTTTCCTTCGGATGTGCCAGGTTTGGTCGGTTCAGCCATCTCCAGTGGTATTCTGGAAGTTTCTTTCTTTGCCGCCATTATTGTTTTTGCTTCAGAAGGCACCGCGCTAATTGCTGCAGGTTTTGGCGCTAACTTTTGTGCCCCAGGCATGGGTGCTACAGGCTTGGCATCAGGAACTGTTATCCTCATAGTTTCTGATGCGACTGGCTCAACTTTTGCAGGTGCAGGAACTCTTATGGCTGTAGGCATTGGTGTTGCTGGTGCTGCTGTTGGCGGTGCCAGGACTGGCCGCGGACCTGGCATGGGTATTTGGGGTCTTATGGCAGTTGGTATTGGCGCTACTGGTTTTGCAGCGTCAGGCAGAGAGATTCTCATTGTTTCGGAAGCAACAGCATCAGGTTTGGGTGTTGTCGGGACCGGTGGCTTTGGTACCGCAACCATCGGGATAGGACCACCGGCTGGTGCCGGTCTAAGTCCGCCTGGTGCTGGAGCAATTACACCCGGTGGCGTTAATACAGGCCGTTGACCGGGAATTGGAATTGGCTTCATAACTGTTGGGGCACCACCCGCTGGTTTTCCATCATCTGGAACCGTGATACGCATGGTTTCAGAACTTATTGGAGTTGCATCAGCAGGCTTAGGCATTGCCGGGGCAGTAGGTATTGGCGGTCTTGGTGCTGCCATTGGTATTGGACCTGGAGTTGCGGGCCTGGGCATTGTTGGCATCATAGGTTTAATGCCAGGCGCAGCCATTGGGGCA
>MHBM01000038.1:4182-10202 GCA_001804885.1 Lentisphaerae bacterium RIFOXYA12_FULL_48_11 | reverse complement strand
GAACATTTATCCGCATTGTCTGGGAACGCGTATTTCCGCTGGCATCCAACTGTGCTGGTGTCGCGTTGGGAGTGGAATTTTCGACTGGAGCGGGCATGGGCTTCAGTAGCCCATTTTTCCTTAAATCCAACTTTGGAGGAAGAAGTATATTTCCCTGATCCTGTGTTTCTTCAGCCATAACACAACTCCATTTTTTTGACGTTATCTTCTATGTCATGCTGAGTCAATAATGAACTCGCTGACACAGAGAAAATATTTATTATACAACAATAACTTCAGCTTCTTTAGCCTTTAGGATCTCGTCAATCTTCTTGATGTAATCGTCAGTATCTTTTTGTATCTGCTTCAATGCTTCTTCTTTTGCGTCTTCCGAAACCTTGTGATCTTTTTCGAGTTTTTTGACATGCTCGTTGGCGTCGCGACGGACATTGCGAACAGATACACGGCCTTCTTCCGCCATGCGTTTGGCAACCTTGATCATTTCTTTGCGCCGTTCCTCGCTGAGTTCGGGTATAGGCACTCGGATAACACGTCCATCATTCATTGGTGTAACGCCCAGGTTGGCAGCCAGGATTGTTTTTTCAATATCTGGAAGTGCGGTAGGGTCGTATGCATTAATTACGATGAGTCGTGGCTCCGGTGTTGAAATGCCGGCTATTTCTCTAAGCCGTGTGGGTGTTCCGTAATAGGGAACACGGAGATTCTCAACAAGAGCTGGAGACGCCTTGCCTGTTCTGAGGCCGGCAAACTGTTCGTGGAGTACATTGATCGTTTTGACCATTTTTTCTTCGGCATCAAGCAGAATGTCATCAACTGATTCCATGTTTTATCTATCCTCCTGAGAAGCGGATTGTGCCGCTTCTGACTTTAATTTTAGTCACTCACCAGAGTCCCGACGTCTTTGCCGGCTATTGCCTGCTCAAGTGTCCCGGCTTCAAAAAAATTCAGAACAATTATAGGAATCCTGTTTTCCATGCAAAGCGAAAAAGCGGCTGCATCCATGACTTTAAGGGATTTGCTGAGCGCTTCGGAATAGCGAAGTTTCTTGAATAATTTGGCCTTTGGATCTTTCATTGGGTCGGCTGAATACACCCCGTCGACTTTTGTGGCCTTAACAAGTACGTCAGCACCGATTTCTGTGGCCCGAAGTGCTGCCGCTGTGTCGGTGCTGAAATATGGGTTGCCGGTACCACCGGCAAAGATCAAAACCCGTTTTTTTTCAAAGTGTCTCAGGGCACGTCTAAGGATAAAAGGTTCGGCAACCCTGTTCATTTCGATTGCTGTTTGAACCCGCGTGGCCACGCCGCATCTTTCCAAGGCGTTCTGCATGGCCATGCCATTAATAATGGTGGCAAGCATTCCCATGTAATCCCCGATTGTTCTGTCAATGCCGCGTCCTTCGCCGGTTAAGCCGCGGAAGATATTTCCACCGCCGATTACCATTGCGATCTCGACACCCATGTCATAAACGCTCTTTACGCGTCTGGCAATTGTCATGACGATTTCGGGGTCAATACTCAGGTTCCTGGTTTTATTTTGGAGGGCTTCGCCGCTCAGCTTGAGGAGGATTCTTTTGTACTTACTTTTTGCGAGCTTTTTAGGAGCCATGATAAATTCCAAATTTCAATTAACAGCCATCAGTGCCAACACGTGTTTGGGATGAAAACATATAGGAAAAAACGGCAGGCGTAAAGAAGGAAAAATATGAGAAATGCGGCGGAAAATTATGCCGGATACGGTTATGCTGAATTTCTGATTATCAGTTCAGGTTGAACGATTTCCTGTATGGCTTTTTCCTGTGTTTGTCCGGGATTCTCCATTAGTTGGCTGAGAATTCTTACGGCTTTCTGGCACATGAGATCCTGCCTGAGCGAAACAGTTGTCATGGGAACTGGTGCAAAATGGTCGGTGAGAGTATCCCCAATGGCAATAACTGCAATGTTCTGAGGGATTCTCAACCCTATCCGAAGGAGAGTATTCATGCATACCATGGCCATGATTTCGTTCTCTGCCAGCAATGCCGTTGGGGTTGGTTTCTGATGCACAAGTTGTTGAACTGCTTCTGCTGTTTCTTGGAGTTTTTTTGGCAGTGGAGCCAGGAATTCATCACGGATCGGCAGTTTCATGCGATTCATGGTTTCAACGTATCCTGCGTATCTGTCTTTGACCGTTTGGTATTCAGGCCTTGAGTTAACAAACGCGATATGTTTGTGTCCTTTCCCTGCCAGATATTCAATGGCGATTCCAGCGGCTGCGTGATCATCATATTTAACACAATGGGTTCTTACAGTTTCCACGCGATTATCTATGGTGACGAAAGGGAAGCCTGACTTGATCATTTTGCGATAGGTGGCATTGTTGTCACACCCCGGAATAGGGGAGACGATCAGGCCATCGACACTTCCATCACGGGCGCGCGCAAGATGTTCGCGTTCAAGTTCCGAGTCATAGTTTGAGTCACCCAGAAGCATCTTAAAGCCGAGATCGTGCCAGCGGCTGCTGAATATTTTGGAAATAGCTGCACAGTAGGGGTCGGCGATATTGTGAACCACGAGGAGAACATTTTGGGTTTTTCCTGAGACCAGGGCGCGGCCTGCCGAGTTTGGACGGTAGCCGGTTTCTTCAATGAGCTTTCGTATTTTCTCGCGGGTTTCCGGGTGAACCCGGTCCATATTGTTGATTACCCGAGAAACCGTGCCGATACACACCCCGGCTTTCTTCGCTATATCCTTTATAGATATCCTGCTCATGCCTTACCTGATATTGTCAGAAATATATCCCATAACAACTTTATTGAAAATAATTGTTGACTGTTTGAAAGAATAGTCATAACGTTATGACAAATCAAGTGTAAAATGATTTGTCAGGTGCCGAAAATTCATTTTCCTGGAGGATCTGCAATGAATGAACTCTCAAGACGCGAGCTGATAAGGAATATCATTGCACGGAAGAAAGCTGATCGCTGCGGGTTCTGGCTGGGTAATCCGCACAACGACACCTGGCCGATCCTGCATCGATATTTTGGAACCAAAGCCGATGAAGAGCTCAGGATGAAACTTGGGGATGACTGTCGCTGGATATGTCCACAGTTCTATTCCGATGGCTACCGTGATCCTCTGGGTCGGGAATTGTTTGACGCCGGGTTGGACCGGTCAAAACACATGGCACCCCCGCTGGCTGATTATGAAACCGTTAAACAGGTGGAAGCGTTTCAATGGCCGAATCCGGATTATCTGAATTTTGATTCATGTATAAGAGACTTAGAAAATGCCGGTGATGTATACCGGATGAGTGGATTCTGGACCTGTTTCTACCACAATATGGCCGATCTCTTCGGGATGGAGGAATACTTTGTCAAAATGTACACACATCCGGAGGTTGTTAAGGCTGCCACGGATAAGGTATGCGAATTCTATTACGAAGCAAATGAAAGGTTCTTCAAGGCGGCAGGCAGTCTTGTTGACGGCTTCTTTTTCGGTAATGATTTTGGAACGCAGCTCAGCCTGATTTGCGGGCCGGAACAATTTGATCAGTTTATAATGCCATGGTTCAGGAAGTTCACCGAACAGGGGCACAGGCATGGATGCCAGGTGATTCTTCACTCCTGTGGATCAGTATTCGACGTGATAGAACGCCTTATCGATGCTGGAGTCGACTGCTTGCATCCTCTACAGGCTAAGGCGAAAAACATGGACGCTGTAACGCTGGCCGGGAATTTCCTGGGACGCATTACTTTTCTTGGGGGGATTGATGCGCAGGACCTTATGACCAACGGTACGCCGGAACAGGTACGGGATGAAGTCAAACGCGTTAGGGAGATTCTTGGCCCGCACGTGATAATAAGCCCGAGCCATGAGGCAATTCTGTCCAATGTCCCGCCTCAAAATGTCGAGGCCATGGCGGGAGCAGTTTGTGCGGTTTGAATGAAGTACAGATTGATCCGCAGATTACGCAGATGTCGCCGATTCAATGAGCGAAGAATGTCTGATTAATCTGTGTAATCAGCGGAATCTGCGGATAATAAGTCCGGTAAATTTGTCTGTTTACGTCAGGAGGAAAAATGCCACAAGACTCTGCGGAAAAGAACAATGGCAATGTTGGATATTTGCTGCTTCTGACAATTACGGCAGCATTGGGTGGCCTGTTGTTTGGCTATGACACGGCTGTCATATCAGGTGCTGTTGGCTTCCTTCAGGCTCATTTCCAGCTGAGCGCCGGACTAAAAGGCTGGGCGGCGTCCAGTGCGCTGATTGGCTGCATAGTCGGGGCAATGTTCGGCGGGCCACTTAGTGATCGGTACGGCCGGAAGAAGATGCTCCTTTTCTGCGCAGCGTTGTTTGCTTTGTCGGGAATTGCCTCCGCATTGCCGCGGACATTGACCCAGTTTGTATGGGCACGGTTTGCCGGCGGGTTTGCAATTGGTGCGGTATCTGTCTTGTCTCCTCTCTATATTGCAGAAATAGCTCCGGAGCGGATTCGTGGTTGTCTTGTCTCCCTTTATCAGCTTGCGATTGTTGTGGGGATCCTGGTGGTTTTTTTTGTGAACATGATTATCCAACGTATGGGCAGCGAGACCTGGAATATCGCATATGGCTGGCGCTGGATGATGGGATCATTGACTTTACCTTCAGCCCTGTTTGGATTTCTTCTGATACCGATTCCTGAAAGCCCGCGCTGGCTAATGAAAGTTGGTCGCAAGGCTGAGGCTGAAACTGTCCTGGTCAGGGTCGGAGGGAGAGAGGCCGCAGACAGAGAGTTGAAGCAGATAGAAGATTCGCTGAACCAGGAAGAAGGCAGGTTCTTCGAACTCTTTACAGGTGGTTACAGCCGTGCCCTCATTGTAGGTGTGGCTCTCGCGGTTGTCTGTCAGTTCAGCGGCATTAATGCGATTATGTATTACGCGCCTGAAATATTCAAATCCATCGGGGCTGGGAGGGATGCTGCGTTCACGCAGACAGTTTCAATCGGTGTTGTGAATCTGCTCTTCACTTTTGTGGCAATCTGGCTTGTAGACAGGGCCGGGCGCAAGGCGCTGCTGGTCGGCGGATCTGTCGTTCAGGTAATTGCACTGATTGCCGTAGGTGTAATGTTTGCAAAAGGTATTGGTGGATTGTGGTTGCTGATCTTTATCGTAATGTTTACCGGGTCTTTCGCTGCCGCAATGGGGCCGGTTCCGTGGATTGTTATTTCAGAAATATTTCCGACCAAGATCAGGGGGCAGGCAATGTCAGTGGCGACCCTGGTCCTGTGGGCTTCCTGTTATATTGTTTCCCAAACCTTCCCTATGCTTGTTGATACGATTGGGAATGCAAAGACTTTCTGGATTTATGCCCTGTGCAGTTTTGCGGGCCTGATTTTTGTTGTTTTTGTTGTTCCTGAAACAAAAGGCAAAACACTTGAGGAAATCGAACAGTCGTGGAGTAAAAGCCAGGGAAGATTTTTACCACGAAGTTAACAAAAGGCTATGTGCGGTAAAAGGAGGCGGTGATGAAGTTAAATATTTGTCGAACTGTTGCTGCCGGGCTGGCGATGGTTATTCTTTCTGGGCTGGGTTATGCAGCGGAGCCTGCAATGGTGTGCTCCAATCAGGTTATGGAAGTCATTGTTGTTTTCAAGACACATTTCGATATTGGTTACACGGACATGGCCAGTAATATCGTCCAGAAGTACCGGACCACGATGATTGATAAGGCACTGACTGTTGTGGACCAGAACCGGAATCTTCCTCCAGCCCAGCAGTTTGCGTGGACGATTCCAGGATGGCCAATGCACAAAATTACCGAGGACTGGCAGGGACAGACGGCAGAGCGAAAACAAAAAGTTCTGCAGGCTTTTAAGAACGGCCGGTTTGTTGTTCATGCGTTGCCTTTCAGTACCCACACCGAAACGCTGGAAATCGAAGACCTGGTACGCGGGTTGGGATTTTCATCGCGGCTTTCACGGTCTGCCGGTCTTGATCTGCCGCGTGACGCAAAGATGACAGATGTACCGTCTCATTCCTGGATCATGCCGACACTACT
>MHBM01000038.1:0-4167 GCA_001804885.1 Lentisphaerae bacterium RIFOXYA12_FULL_48_11 | reverse complement strand
TAATTTTCTGCATATTGGCTGTAATTCAGCATGCAGTTCTCCTTCGGTGCCACCATTGTTCTGGTGGGAAGGTCCGGATGGATCCCGCCTGCTTACAATGTATACCGCTGAGGGCTATGGAACCGGGTTGGTGCCACCGGCTGACTGGCCGCATCGTACATGGCTGGCGCTGATTCATACGGGAGATAATCACGGACCACCTACACCGGATGAAGTTAAAAAGCTGCAGGCAGAGGCTGACAAGAAACTGCCGGGTGTCAAAGTTCGTATTGGTCGTCTTTCGGATTTCTCGGATGCCATCATTGCCGAAAAACCGAGATTACCAGTGGTACGCGGCGACATGCCGGATACGTGGATTCATGGCCCGATGTGTGATCCTGCCGGAGCGAAGATTGCCAGGAACATACGTCCGGTAATCGCATCAACGGAATCGCTCCAGACACATTTGCGGATATGGAATATCGATGTTCAGAATGAAGCATCAAAAATAGCCGCTGCGTATGAAGGCAGTCTTTTATATGGGGAGCATACTTGGGGTGGTGCGTTGTATTGGATTACGAAATATGGCGGTGGGACCAAGTTTGGTTATGGGGAGAACTGGAAGAAGGAGCATGAGGAAGGACGTTTCAAAAGGCTGGAGGAATCTTGGGCTGAACACACGGCATATATTGAAACGGCACGGGATTTTGTCATGCCTGTTCTGGCCGCAGATATGAAAGCCCTTGCCGGAGCGGTTAAATGTGAAAACGGTGAGAAGCGGATTATAGTATATAATCCGTTGCCGTGGGAAAGATCTGCCCCTGTCAGTGTCAAGGTTAGTGTTGGTGATTTTCCGGGAAACAGCCTTCGTGGCAGAGAAGGGGATGTTGCTTCGTGGTTTTGCAACGGCGTGTTGCAGTTTATGGCGCGTGTACCGTCAATGGGTTATTCAACTTATGTTGCTGCTGGTTCGGGAAGCAAAGCAGTTGTGTCTGCTTTGGAATATAACGCCGATGCAGGAACTATGGAGTCGCGCTTTCTAAAGTTAACGCTGGATACGGACCGTTGTGCTGTTCGCTCGCTGGTTGACAAGCGGACCGGCCGTGAATTGGTTGATGCCGGGTCCGCTCACGGATTCGGGCAGTTTCTCTACGAGCGATTCAGTTCCAATGAAGTATTTTCGTTTGTTGATGCTTATCTGAAGAAAAGAACCGATTGGGCTGTTGCGGAGCTCGGGAAACCCAATTTACCGTCTGCAGAGCAGGCCCCGTATCGTGCCTCTTCACCACGGAATGGAAATCTGATGTTTGAACGGACGCCGGTTTCCCTGGTGGCAACAATGAATGCTCATGCTGGCAATGGGTTGCCATGCCCGGTGACCACCAGAATCATTCTTTATAACGATCAGCCATACGTTGATCTTGAAATAACGTTACACGACAAACCTGCCGATCCGTGGCCTGAGGCCGGTTGGATATGCCTGCCGTTCAAAGTGGATTTGCCGCAGTTCAGGTTGGGGCGCCAGGGATCGATAGTTGATCCGGTCAAAGACATTGTTCCGGGAGCTAATCACCACCTGTATGTTGTTAATACCGGTGTGGCTATTGCCGATTCAAAAGGTAAAGGGGCCGGATTTTGCCCGATTGATCATTCACTGGTCAGCCTGGATGTTCCAGGTTGCTGGAAATATGCGCGGGAATTTGTACCGAAGAAACCTGTTGCTTACATTAATTTGTTTAACAATCAATGGACAACGAATTTCCGGTACTGGAATTCAGGTGTTTTGACTTCAAGGGTCAGAATCTGGTCAATCGACCGTTATGATCCGGAAAAGAGTCTGATTACTCCCTCGCTTGAAGCGCGTTATCCGATGATTGCAGAGATTGTGGATGGTGCAGGGGGTAAATTAGTTGCAAATCAGAAAGGCCTGGAGCTGTCCAGAAAAGGAGTTCTTGTGACTGCATTTGGAGACAATCCTGATGGCCGTGGAACTTTACTTCGCGTGTGGGAGCATGCTGGTGATTCCGGTTCATGCAAGATTACCCTGCCGGAAGGAATGAATGTGGGATTTGCCCAGCCCGTTGACCTGCGCGGCAGACCGATAGGAGAGAAGATTAAAGTTAAGAGGGGTAAGTTCAAAGTTGACGTTAGAACTTTTGCACCAGTGAGCTTGGTGATGGAATAATCAGGGAGATGTCATGAAGAAAATGGTTGATGATCGTATTGTTGTGCTGTTTGGTTTAATTGTTTTGTCGGTATCTTTGGCTATTAATGCCTCAGAAGCAGGAAAATTTATCCGGCTTGTGTCTTTGCCTGCACCGAAAATCATTGCTGCTGCGGATGAATTTCCTGGCGGCCATTATTCGGCTGCGAATTTGATAAAACCGCCGAATGCTCATGGCCTCCGGCAGGATTATGCATCGCATGGTAAAGGTGTTAAGACCTTTGTGGATTTTGATTTCGGTCAATCAGTCAAACTGGCTGCTTTCCGTCACATTCAGCGTAAAAGCCCGGATACAATTGCCGGGGCAAACCTGATTTTCTGCGACAAACCTGACTTTTCGAATCCAATCGCTAGTGTTCCGATCAAGCATGTTGATGAATCCGAAGCAGTAACATTTGCTTCGTTCACTCCCGTAACAGCACGTTATGTCCGCTGGCAGGTGACTTCCATGGTGAAGGGTACTTCCTTGAACGTGGGCGGGAAGGCGATCGAATTTTATGCTGCAGGTCAGTCTGATTCTCAGCCGGAAGGCATTCTCGTAGAGGGGCATTCCAGACAGATTATTGACCGGCAGGGGAGTGATCTCATTCACCAGTTGAATGTTGTCCTTGATTCTCCTTATGCCGGGTCACTGAAAGCAGTGCTTTCTGTTGAAGGTCAGGACCCGAAACCGGTCGAGATAGCTTTTGGGAAGCAATCGGTGCCGTTTACTATCATAGCGTCTGACTCGGAACGTTCCTGCGGGGTTTCTATTGATATTGATGGGAAGAAAGTCATTTCAAAGTCCATTCGTATTAAGCCGGCTATAAAAAGAACTGTCTATATCCTTCCTCATTCCCACACGGATATAGGTTACACCGCGATCCAGACCGATATCGAAGAAAAGCAGATCAATAATCTGTTACAGGGCATGGCAGAAGCGAAACGTACCGCAAACTATCCAAAAGGATCACGCTTTGTATGGAATGTGGAAGTCATGTGGGGGGCGGATTTGTTTTTGAAACGTCTTTCATCAAAACAGCGTGCAGAATGCATGGCGGCAATAAAGCGAGGGGATGTTGCGCTCAACGGAATGTACTTGAACGAACTCACCGGTCTGTGCCGCCCGGAAGAGCTTGTACGGCTGTTTCGTTATGCAACTCAACTTGGAGAGCAGGCAGGCGTGCCTGTTGATTCCGCCATGATCAGTGATGTGCCCGGTTATACCTGGGGTACGGTTACTGCAATGGCTCAGGCCGGTATCCGCTATTTTTCAGTTGCGCCCAATTACTTCGACCGGATCGGAACCATTCTTGTTGAATGGGAGAACAAGCCGTTCTGGTGGATCGGGCCGGATGGTAAAAGCAAGGTGCTGGTCTGGATTCCGTTCTGGGGTTATGCGATGTCCATGCGTTACCGGCACTGCGGTCTGTCGGATACAGTTGTCAATGATCTCATGGATGGACTGGATAAGCGGGATTATCCCTATGACATTGCCTATGTGCGCTGGGCAGGATATGGCGACAATGCGGTGCCTGATGCATCCATCTGTGACTTTGTAAAGGAATGGAACGCAAAACATGCCTGGCCGCAGTTCGTGATTTCTTCAACAAGTGAAGCGTTCAGAGATTTTGAAAAACGTCACGGTGCCAGGCTGCCTGAAGTGCGTGGCGACTGGACCCCTTACTGGGAGGATGGAGCAGGCTCCTCTGCGGCAGAAACAGCAATGAACAGGGCAAGTTCCGAACGCCTGGCGCAGGCTGAGACCATTTGGGCAATGCAGAACCCTATGCCTTACCCTGCAGGCAGATTCGAGGAAGCCTGGAATAACGTGCTACTGTATTCCGAACATACATGGGGGGCATATTGCAGTATCTCTGACCCGGCCAACCCGTTTACATCAGACCAGTGGGCAATCAAGCAGTCATATGCCACAGTAGCCAACCTGCAGTCGCGTCAGTTATTAAGCGATGCCGTCCAGAGCG
>MHBM01000037.1:2114-33529 GCA_001804885.1 Lentisphaerae bacterium RIFOXYA12_FULL_48_11 | reverse complement strand
TTTTTTCCATATCTATCGTCATAACATCCTCCCTCCATGAAAAGCCGAGCTAAATCAGAATTTATTTTTCTTTAATATAGCACTTCCATGAAAAAGACGTCTTGGATGAAACAGTCTTATTTGTGTACGATATCGGCATATGCCAAAAGAGGCTTCTTCAATGAAAATCAAGCATTTCCCAGACCACGTGTCTCGCGGTACTGCAGCGGAGTGAGCCCTGTATGCTTCTTGAATTGTCGACAGAAGTGGCTTTGGTCATAGAAACCCGACTCCAATGCAATATCAGCAAGAGATGAAACTGAACGTCTTAACGCACGACATGCGGAATCAACCCTGATCTTAGCAAGATACTTAACAGGCGAAACGTGGCAAACTTGCCGGAATCGACGCTCAAACTGACTTACAGACATAGATGCCACCGAGGCGAGTTCATCTAGAGAAATTCTTTTCTGAAAATTAAGTGACATGAAGTTGACGACCTTCATGATCCGGTTACACGACAAAACAGGACTCGAATTCCCATCCTCATTTTTCATGACACCAGCTATGCCAATTATTCTTCCTCCACTGGAATAGATTGGCATTTTTGTAGATCTGAACCATGAAACAGTTCCAAGCTTCAGGTTGGGAACCATCCAGAGTTGATTGGAAATGGTTAGCCCACTGTCGACAACATGGCGGTCTTCATCAATATATTGACCCGCAAGGCTGGATTCAAAAAAATCATGATCAGTCTTCCCAACCGCATCATGTACGTTATTTACACCAAGCAGGTCCAGGAATTGATTATTCCCCATCACAAACTGGCTGTCCCTGTTCTTCGAAAAGAAACAAACGTCGGGTATGTGTTCAAGAAGGTCGGCAAATTGCCAGGGATTATGCACCCGGCTCATGAAATCATGCTGAAATCTATCTGTATCCATTCCGACCTCGCAATGGAAATTCTGACCTTAAAAATTGATTAAACCTATTAGATTGTGTCACGCCAGCTCCAAAAGAGCAACCAGAAACCAGCGTAAGTCCCGAATGCCACTCCAAACCAATACAAAGCAAATCAGGCGCCTCAATTGACATCGACATTTACATTCTTTTCAGGCGGATGGAAGAAGAGAGCCAGCACAAGAGCAAGAATGATAGCGATTACCATGGGAACCATAAACAAGCTCCTGAAATCCGTAATCCCTTCTACTGTGAAAACCTTCTGAATCAGGTAAGGACATACGGAATTTGCCACAAGAGCCCCCATGCCAAAAATCATGACATTAAACAAACCCTGCGCACTGGCCCTGGCATCCTTTGGAAAGAATTCGTCCACAAATATATAGACCGTAGCAAAGAAGAAGGCATAACATATTCCATGCAATATCTGCACGGCAATCAGCAGCTCCTTGTGCTGGGGAAAGAACGCGTAAACACCGAATCTGACTGCATGACCTATAACACCGATAACCATCGTCCACCGCCAGCCCAATTTTTTCAGGGTAATACCCAGGATAATCATGGTCAAGATTTCAGCAAGTTGACCAATACTCATGACCGGCATTATCCAGTTTCCCGGAATACCGACCGTACTGCTGCCCAGGAACAAGGCAGTCCAGTTGAAATAGCAGTGCAGAACAAAAGCGTCTACGAGAGTAACAATCCACAGCACAAGCAGAAACGGATGCCGGAGTAATTTAAATGCTTCGAGCCATGCCAGTTTCCCTTCTCCCTCTGCGATTTTCTTCGGTGGTGTATGGGGAAGAAAAAGGCTAAAAACAGCGAGGACAAAGGAGGCTATACCCGCAACAATGTATGTCCACGGCGTGGCGGCTTTTAACTGATCACCAGAAAGACCGGAAGCCAGCACGGTTCCAAGCCAGTTAACAAACCCTTGGGGGTTGGCGGCATGAACTCTATCCCAGTCGACAAGAATAAACGTAAACGGCCAAGCGACCATAATCCATCCTATTGTCCCCCATAGGCGTACCCTGCCGAATTCCTTCTGTGGATCTTTGAGATGTGTAAACGCTATGGAATTCGCGATTGAAAGCGTCGGGACATACAGAAGACAGTGGAGAAACATAAGCACAAAGAATGTCCAAAAATCCTTTACCCAGGCCAGGCCTATAATGGCAAAGCCTCCAAAGAGATGACTCACTGCAAGAAACTTCTCTGCCGCGAAATAGCGATCGGCAAACTGATTACCAAAGAACATACCAAGTATAGAGGAAACAGGAAATGCGCAGAGAATCACGGACTGTTGAACCGGGGTAAAGCCCAAGCTCTGGAGATACCCGAAAACAAGAGGAAACCATGCACCCCAGATTACCAGCTCCATGAACATCATCACATTCAGGCGCATCTTAACATTTCTGCGAGACAGGTTTACAGCATCGTTCATTGGTTATTAAACTGCTCTCCGGGCACGATAAACCATTTTACCGATATTCATCAGCTATTGCGAGTCTACTCGCGTAAAGTATATATGCAAACAGAAATCATTCACTTGCATAAAAATTATCGCAAATGGTTTTCTGAAACACTTGACTCCTGCGTTTTGAAATATCAGACTCCCGTCACAAGGTCGTAAAGATAAATAGTCTATGAATTACTTGGAAATAATTTTTCATGAAATAGGAGGAAAACAACCATGACCCCACAAAATCCGGAACAGTTTGGTGTATGCAGTTGGTCTCTTCGTGCAAAGGATCCCGCTGACATGGCCGCTAAAGCCAAGGCGGTTGGCGTGAAGAATGTGCAACTCGGCCTTGTGGCACACAGGGAAGATGTCGGATTGGTTCATGGAGTTGTAGAGGCTCTTGACAAGGAGGGTATCAAGGTTGTTTCCGGAATGTTCTGTACCGATGGAGAGGACTACTCCACCCTCGAAGCAATCCGCCGTACCGGAGGCGTAGTTCCCGATCAATTCTGGGATGAGAACTGGAACAGGGCACAGGTTGCGGCCACTACCGCCAAGCAATTGGGACTGAAACTGGTAACTACACATGCAGGCTTCCTGCCGCATGACAAGAAAGATCCAACATTCAACAAGCTTATTGAGCGTGTGGTTAAGATTGCCCGCGTGTTCGCCGAGAACGGCGTAACACTGGCATTTGAAACAGGACAGGAAACAGCTGAAACATTGCAGATGTTCCTGGCAGAACTGGACCAGCGTGGAGCAACCAACACTGGCGTAAATTTTGACCCGGCCAACATGATTCTTTACAATATGGATGAACCGGTCGGAGCTTTACGGCAGGTTATTTCACGCGTAACACATATTCACATCAAGGATGCTATCCGCACCAAGATCAAAGGAGAATGGGGCCAAGAGGTTGTTGTCGGCACTGGCCAGGTAGATTGGCAAGCATTTCTAAAAACTCTCGCAGACGGAAATTACAAAGGATTCCTGATGATCGAACGTGAAGCTGGCGATGATCGTGTTGGCGACATGCGCACAGGCAAAGCGTATCTCGAAAAACTCATGAAGGCATAAAGTTACCAGAAGTTTACATTAAATAAATCCAGATAGATTACTAATAGAATAACGATGTCCGACTAACACGAAAGGGTCAGAACATGGTCAATGTGGGTATTGTTGGTCTTGGTTTCATGGGTGTAACCCATATCAAGGCATATCAGAAAATTCAGGGCGTGCGCATTGCAGCTATTTGTGATGCAGCGCGTTTACCTGTAAACGGTGATTTCTCCACCATTAGCGGTAACATTGGCGATTCCGCACCACTTAAACTTGATATGAACCAAGTGAAAGCGACAAAGAATATGGATGATCTGCTTCAAGATCATTCCGTCGACTTAATCGATCTCTGTGTACCAACGCTTGCTCATACAAAACTGGCAGTTGCAGCTCTTAAGGCTGGTAAACACGTTATGTGTGAAAAACCTATGGCGCGGACAGCGGCGCAGGCCAAAGAAATTGCAGATACAGCGGCATCATCCAAGGGTTTCTTCATGCCAGCAATGTGTCTCCGTTTCTGGCCGGAATGGGCCTGGGTGAAAAAAGCTATGGGTAATAAGGCTTATGGCCGGACGCTTGCTGCACGATTTCGCCGAGTAGGCACTGTACCAACATGGGGGCGTGAACACTTCCTCGACGGGGCAAAATCAGGAGGAGCATTACTCGACTTGCATATACACGATTCGGACTTCGTGCAGTTTTGTTTCGGTCGTCCCCAAGCTGTATTCTCAACAGGCTTCAGCAATCTCAGCGGAGCGATTGATCACGTTGTAACGCAATATCAGGTCGAGGGCGGTGCCAGCGTTTCGGCAGAGGGTGGCTGGGCCATGACCGATGGATTTGGATTCAACATGGCGTACACGTTCATTTTTGAAAATGCCACTGTAGATTACGATCTGGCCAGAGGGGCAGACGCTCTGCGCTTATTCGAAAAGGGAGAAAAACCGCGTACTATTACCTGTGAAGGTGGAGACGGTTATATTGGTGAACTCAGCCACATGATCGAGTCTATCAACAACAAACGACAGCCAAGTATTGTTACGGCACGTGACGGCCAGAGCGCTGTGGAAATCTGCGAAGCTGAAGAAAAGTCTATCAAAACCGGCGCATTGGTCCGCTTACAATAAGGTATCAGGCGCTAAACCCGCAATTGCAGTAAAATCAGATCAAATATTGATTATGGCACACGCAGAATAGATGCGCGGCTTTAACTGAAATGCCGGTTTTCATAATAGTCATAACTGTTAAAAAGTCAGTAAGTCTTGTTATTCCCGTATAACAGCTTTGATGATAAATTTAAAAATATACATAGTTAAAAAAAATAGTGTAACAGTACAGTCAGATTAACTACCGGGAGGAAAAAGTATGGGCTGGGAACTCTATATTGCTTTGAGTGTAATGATGTTTCTTGAATACGCTGTGTGGGGCGCATGGTCACCTGTACTGGCCGCAAGATTGCTTGGCCCCCTGAAAATGACGGGTAAACAGACAGGGTGGATTTACGGAACCCTGTGGATAGCATCTATCGTATCCCCTCTGCTAGCCGGACAAATTGCTGATCGGTATGTAGCGACACAGTGGATCCTAGCTCTTTCACATATTCTCGGAGGCATTCTTCTGTTTGTAGCCGCACGCAAGACTTCATTCGGAAGTCTGTTTGCCGTAATGTTCATTTATTCCTTGTTCTTTGCCGCCACAATTCCGCTCGTAAACTCTCTGATGTTCACTCAATTGGGCAAGGCCTTTGCGGGAGATGCCGCCAAAGTCAACGCCGCATCCGGTAACATCTTTCTCTGGGCTCCTATCGCATGGGTCCTCGCTGGTTTGTTATTGACCGGATGGAGACGTATAAAAGGAACAGGCGACGGCAGCGATTGCCTTAAACTTGCGGGGGTATTGTCTCTGGTCATGGGCATTGTTTGTTTATTTCTTCCAAACACACCTCCCCCCGGTACCGGGAGTGATGCAATGCCCTTCTTGAAAGCTTTCTCGCTGGTGAAGGATCCCAATTTCCTGGTATTCCTCGTAGTATCATTCATCCTTGGCTCTCAATTGCAGTTTTACTATTTGGGTACCGCCCAGTTCCTTGGAGACATCGGAGTGGAGTCAAAAAACATTCCGGCTGTAATGTCTTGGGCACAGTTCGTTCAGACTATTGCAACGCCCCTTGCATTAGGTTTTTGCATCACTACACTGGGATTCAGCTGGACACTGACTATAGGTGTAATATCCTGGTTACTGATGTATCTGGCATATTCGGCCACAAAACCGAAGTGGCTGGTGATAGGATCCATGGGCTTCCATGGCATTGCATACGTACTCTTCATTATCGGGGGCCAGATTTACGTCAATGCCGTTGCTCCTGCGGACATTAGAAGTTCCGCACAGGCACTTCTTTCTGTAGTGGTTACGGGACTCAGCTTCCTGCTTGGCACACAGTTCACGGGAATTGTAATGGACAAGTTCAGAAAGGACGGCAAATTCCAATGGCGCCCGATTTTCCTGATGCCATGCACATTGACCTTCGTGTGCGTCATTGTATTACTGTGTTTCTTTAAAGGATAGGACAACAAGTCGGATTCTAGCAGTTTGTCGGACTTTCTAAGTTCAACCAACTGCTAGAATGCCCCAAAGAAAATGCTTGAGAAAGTCGTAATTGGAGCTGTTTCGCGGAAATCATCTATTGTGGCACGGGCTTCCTTGACGATACTCTGTATATCGTTATAAAGCTTCTCATCCTTAACCATTTTACCGAGCATACCCTCGCCTTTTTCAATGCTGGCCGTGATATTCTTAAGAGAAGCAACGGAATCGGAAAGGTCATCGTAAAGTTTGTCATCTGCTGACAAAAGTTTTCCGAGAGTCCCCTCTCCTTTATCCATCCTTGTAGTCACATTTTTTAGTGATGCAACAGTATCGGCAAGGTCATTGTAGAGCTTATCATCCTCAGAAAGAAGTTTACCAAGAGTCCCCTTGCCAGCACTCAACCGGTCGGCGATTTCCCTGATTTCCGCCATTGTCTTTTTCAGATTTTCAACAATTTCACCTTCGGTAAGTCCATTTTTAAGTGAATTAATCATTACAGCAGCATCTGCGACCAGGTCAAACGGGTCCTGACCGTGAAGCACCGTGTTCATGCCAACCTCAGGACAATCTGCACTTCCTTCATTCACTTCCAGATACCTGCCGCCGAGAACCGAGGCTGTAACAACAGAAACGGTATAGTTGGTTCTCAAGTTCAAAGATTGTTCAAGGGTAGCATGAACATGCACACCATCCGGCTTAAGATGGAAACCATTTACCTTTCCAATGGCCATGCCACGCACTACTACCCTGTCCCCTTTGCTCAGGCCCATGATATTTTTGAATACTACTTCAATCTTATGCCTGTCACTGGTAAATATATTTTCCTTGGAAAGTATTATCGTAAAATATCCCATCCCGAGGAGAACCATCACCATAAAGGCCCCGACAACCACTTCCATTGTAAGTTCTCTGGCAACCCATTCTTTCTTCATTTCATATTCCTTTCCCAAGACCCCACCTTGGTTATAAACTGTGAGTCAAGAAACCCCTGAACTTCCGGCGAAGATGAATTAACAAAGTCAGCCGGGGTACAAAGTTCCACAATCTTCCCGCCATGAAGCATGGCTATCTTAGTACCAATCGACAGGGCGCTGTGTAAATCGTGAGTAACGACCACACTGGTGACCCCAATCTCTTTTCTCATCCGTTCAATCAGAGAATCAATGGTACGTGATGTTACAGGATCCAGTCCGGAAGTCGGCTCATCATAAAGAACTATTTCCGGGTCCCTTATTATGGCCCTTGCCAAGCCTGCCCTCTTCCTCATTCCTCCGGATATTTCTGCAGGATATTTATCCACTGCTTCCTCAAGGCCAACCATGCCCAGGGTTTCCATCACTTTCTTTTCAATCTCATCTTCTTGCATATTTGTTTTCTCACGAAGAGGAAGTGCCACATTCTCTCCGACGCTTAACCACGCAAGCAACGCGCCACCCTGGAAAAGAAGCCCAAAACGTTCACGTATTTTCTCAAGCTCTTCACCCAAGGCATTACTTACTACACTGTCGCCTACCAGAACCAGCCCATCATCCGGTGTAAGCAAACGCACCATATGCTTTAAAGTTACACTTTTACCAACACCAGAAGGGCCAACAATACAGAAAGTCTCACCCTTACCGATCTCGAAACTTACGTCATCGAGAATCTGATTCCCCGCGAGCATTTTCTTAACATGTTCAAACTTAATCAATAAAACATCCTGGTTACTATGTATCCGACGACAAGAATGAGGAGAAATGATATTATAACCGATCGTCTTGTCGCCATACCGACACCAACAGCGCCCTGGCTTGTCGAAAAACCTTCATGGCACGAAACCGTAGTAATAATTATACCAAAGAGCAGAGCCTTTAAAAGTCCGACATAAAGATCCTTTGTTTCGGCAAACTTGGTAGCATTCTCCATATATGCGGCCCAAGATACATTCAGCTGGGTTGCCCCGACTAATCCTCCGCCAATTAAACCCATGACGCAGGTATAGAACGATAATAATGGGGTCATCACGCACATTGCTACAAGCCTGGGAGTAACAAGGAACCGGATGGGATCAATCGACATTATCTCAAGTGCCGCTATTTCTTCGGATACAACCATGGTTCCAAGTTGTGCCGCAATGGCAGAGCCCACACAGGCCGCCAAAATGAGGCCAGTCATGAATGGCCCCATTTCCCGCAACATTGAAACCATAACCGCGGTACCAATATTTACCTCCTGATTGAATCTACGCAACTCTATTCCTGTCTGCAGAGCGAGAATCATACCTGTAAACACAGCAACAATGGTGATAACACCCAGACTTTTAATACCGGAAGAAAACATCTGGGAAAGCACTTCCCTTCGGTTCCGTTCTCCGAACATGTGTCTCACGGCAAAAAAGGCACTAAAAAGCATGAGGCTGGCCCGACCTACAGCCCGGCAAGCAAAAACACCTTGGCGCCCTATTCTCCCGACGGTATTAAGAGATGGCGGATAATATTCTGGTTCTCTCGTTATTATGGCGCAAGCTCCTCTTTATTAGTACGGAATTTAAAGAAGTATAACATTCTATATGTTTTTAGCAAATCCTCACGTTTATAACCAAAAAACCCCATGAATAAATTCCACTCCTTGCTTCCACCTTTATCAGTCGAGGTTTCCCATGAGAATAAGGGAAAGATCGACCACCGCCTGTTATTTTCCCCCTTATTTACACGATGATACAAGCCCCACAGGAGTTCATCCTCACTATTCTGACCTGATCTCAGATGTGAATATAAAGTCCAGAAAGGCGCCCAATTCCGTTCAATTCCCCCTGCCTGTTTGGCAGGCCACATGTCGAGAGTACGAAACCGGGAATTTTCACCAGAACGACAATACGAACCGAGAGGCCATAAATGGAAGTAACGATCTGTAACAGGCTTATAATCAACAGGTATGTCATTCAAACATTCCATTTTAGAAATCGTTGCTGTGCTTTCATAAAAAACAAAAGGTATTACAGAGAACCTGTTGATCTGAACATCAGGACGCTCAACCTTCTCTTGATGAATGATCGGCCACAGAAAAAAAGAAGATTCGACGCCAGGGAATTTTTTATATCCCCAGACAGGCCAGACATAGAATTTCTCAGGATTAGCAGCACTATATTGTATAAATGGCCAGGGGAAATTACCCGATTTCCCATCCTTCCTGCTATCAGTAAACCGAAACAGAGGAGGTAGAAACATCCATGTCTCCTGATTTGTAAAGTGGGCATGTCCAAAAAAAGGAAATAGCACATATCCACAACCCTGATCACCATCTGAATTATGCTTAGTCGAAGTCCAGAACGGCCACATGACAGATGTAGCCTCTAACCTGTCTCCTCGTTTAGACTTCATATAGAAAGGAAAAATCCGAAACCGGCTTACATCCTTACCTTTAGTCCTTGAGAAAAAAGGCCAGAGTATAGCAGTTGTTTCCACACCATTAATTGCCGTGGAAAAGAAGAGTGGAAATAGTAGAAACGTAATCCTATCCTGACCAAGAAATTCATGTATTTTGCCGCCAAACGGGAAAATGGCAAAGTAATTTTCTTTATTTATATCGCGTCCTGCGAATATAAATGGAAACAAGACCGTGCGATAACGCGATCCGGAATGACTCTCATCAAAATCATGACCAAAGCAGGCCAACAGAATATGCCAGTATACTTCATTCTGGAAACTCTTGATTATACCCAATGGCCAGACATATTCCTGAAGCTTACGGTTTTGAGTACTATCTTTTGTAATACTGTAAAAGGGACGGAAAGAGGAAAAAGTCATTCCGTTGGTTGTTGCCTGTCGCTCAACAAAAGGACCAAAAGCTGTGACACGGGTGTTACAATCAGGAGCAACTTCACGACTGTAGACGGGTCCGAAATCCATTCTGTACTTACTGCTACTGGACTTAACCGACGTACAGCCTGAAAACCCAAGGACAAGGAACATTAAACATAGCCCGGCAAACACCTTCTTTTTGTAAAAAGAAAGTCCAACAGTTTTTATCAAATTGTAATGAATTCCATGCATTCTGTTATCCGAACACCTCTAAATATTCTTTGAATAATAGTTTCGGATCTGGTCATCGCGATCAAATATTGCTGCAATCAAGGCAGCTCTTATCCACATGCCATTTCTCATTTGGCGCCAGTATACGGCACGCGAATCCCGGTCCACATCAGGCGAAATTTCATTTCTCCGGGGAAAAGGATGCATGATAACCGCATCAGGTTTCAATAAATCAAGATGTTGCACCGTAAAACAGTATTTCGATGTATCTATTTTGCCACTCTCACCCTTCTGGGTATCCCACTCATCCTGGACACGAGTCATGTATACAGCGTCCGCTTCAGGAATGACTTTCTCAAAGCTGTCCGAAACTTCATATTGAACACCGGCAGCTTTTAGCATGGCAAGGACGTCCTCACCAATCTGAAGCTGTGCAGGAGCAACAAAATATTGTTTCACGTTGTTATATCTGGTTAACAAGGAAGAAAGAGATCTTACGGTTCTCCCCCTCGCCAAATCCCCGACAAATACTATTGTTTTACCATCAATGCCGCCGCGCTCTTCAAAACTTCTCTGCAGGGTATATATATCAAGAAGGGCCTGTGTTGGATGCTGGTCTTTTCCTGAGCCTGCATTGATGATTGGAACGGGCCTGTCGGTGTTTGAAAGAACCCAGGCGACTCTTTCCGACAAGCCTCCAATCTCGCTCCTCATTATAATGAGGTCAAAATATGAGCTGAAGGTTCGTACTGAATCTTCCCGCGATTCCCCCTTGAATTCACTGGATGTTGCCGTATCCCTAACCTCGCCAATGCCAAGGCCAAGAATTTCGCAGGCGGCATAAAAGGAAAGAAATGTCCTGGTGCTCGGTTGACTGAAATAAAGCATTGCGCGTTTGTGAGCCAGAAGCCCTCGCAGGAAAGCCATACCTTCCTCTGACTTCGCAATGAATCTGACTCCCGTCGCAAGGCTCCCGAGGGAATCGAGCTGTTGCCTGTCAAACTGCTGCGCAAAGAGAACATGCATTGGCCGGGCATTATCAATCAGATAAGGTGCTTTTTCTGCATGTGTCAGCTTATAAAAATCATCCCATGGAATCTCGTTCAGATTCTTGGTCATTTCTTCCTCCGGGCATTATTCCTACGTTGACGATGTCCTTTGCCATTTTCTGATGCAAGAGCGGCGACAAACAACGCTTTTATGGTATGTACCCTGTTCTCAGCTTCATCAAATACTCTCGAGAAAGACGCCTCAAAAACATCATTAGTAACCTCTAGCGCGCCTATATCACTTGTCACCTCTGTATTTTTATCATGGAACGCCGGCAAGCAATGAAGAAATATCACCTGCTTTTTATCTAAATTACCCGTCCTCTCAAGCATCCGCATATTTACCTGATATGGACGAAGGAGTCGCAGTCTCTCGGAAAACTTCGATTCCTCCCCCATGGAGACCCAGACATCCGTGTAAATAACATTTGCCCCTACAACAGCTGACTCCGGATTGTGAACAATGGAAACTTCACATTTATTACCAGCCGCTATTTCTTCCGCAGCAGCAACAAGATCAGGCAACGGAGAAAGTTCATGAGGCGTACAGTTCACATAATTCATTCCGGCCTTTGCACAACCGACCATCAGGGAATTTGCCACATTATTCCGCCCGTCGCCGATATAAACCAACTTTAGTCCCTTGAGCTTCCCGAATGCCTCTCTTACGGTCATTAAATCAGCCAGAACCTGTGTAGGATGCCAGTCATCCGTTAATCCGTTCCAGACAGGAACTCCTGCATATTTCTGCAAGTTCTCCACAGTAGCCTGTTTATATCCACGAAAAAGGATACCATCGAACATTCGCCCCAAAACTCTGGCCGTATCGATCACCGATTCCTTGCCGCCAAGATGTATTTCCCGCGCAGAAAGATATTCAGTCCTGCCGCCTTCATCTGCAGCAGCAACTGCAGCTGCACACCGGGTTCGAGTCGACATCTTTTCAAACACCAGAGCTATGTTCTTTCGCTCTAACAGGTTACCCCTTACCCCTTTCCTTTTCCGCAATTTCAATTCATCGGCCAAATCAATAACAGACAGAAACTCCGAATCTGTCAGATCATGAAGGGTCATCAATCCCCTTCCCTGCATTTCTATTCTGGTTTTCATGTATTTTCCCCGGGTTGGGCTCCCAAATTAGTAAAGTTAGATATTACCGACTGATAAGCAGTAAAGGCAAACAAATATACAATACGGACGAAACCAAAGAAAGCATTGGGTTTATCACGATTCTTGCTGCTTTTTCTCCCGGAAATAGCACCAAAAAACTAAAAACAATGCCACCAGCAGCGAAAGAACCATAATTACCCTGCCAGATGCCAATACAACACGCGCAATTCTGACATCCATTGAAAGTATGTTTAATTGATCAAGAATATACATCCAATCATGCCCTTCAATATCAGTTCCAGTTGCCCCACCCAGAAGAATCAACCTTGAAGCCCTTGCATCGTTTACATATGGCGCAACATCAACAAGGCTCTGCCCAAACCACCACATGCAGACAGTCGCAGAGAAGCGATCATCTTTCTGGACAAGAAAAGCTATCGCGATCGCAAGAGGAACCACCAATTGCCCAAGAGTCCCTCCGAAAGAACATAGTAATTGCGGAGCCCAGAACAGGACTGCGTGACCTGCCTCGTGAAAAACCAAGTTTATCATATGCATAAAGCCAGGCTTATCACCCAGTTCAAGCATTGTCGCAGTCAGGAAATACCAGCTGTATAAGAAAAGACAAATTACCAGTCCCAATCTGAATATTATTTTCATCATTTTGTATAAGTCACCCGGAATATATCATAAAACAGGTTATCCGATTCAATACCAACGAACATATCACTTGAGGACAATAACCGACCCCCGCGGTACACCATCCATGCCACCACAATAAGTACAAAATGCTGAATTAGATGATTGGGTCATCCAGCAGGCCCAGACCCAATTTGAAGAACGGGCAACATTCTCGACCCGTATTTCATCCATGTAACCGTTCAAATAATTAGCACCAGTTCCAATGGTTAATGCAGAAGTGGTGTTAGTCCTGAATGTTGGCACTGATCTGGTAGACACCAAAACCCCGTTAGTATAGAATTTCTGGATCAAATCACTGCTAACATTCTCCGTAATGTAAATCCATTCTCCATCCACCACAGGGCCCGCGGCAATTGTACTCCAGATAGACGGCCCCGTCCCAACCCACGCCTGCCAAAGTCTATTACTACCCGCATAAAAATTATAGCCCGCTTCGGTACCACCACTTCCCGTTCGTGACATTATAGGCGTTTGCCATATATCTGGCACCCAAGTATTTACTTTCACCCAGCAACTGACCGTGAATTGTGTTGTGTTGAGAGCTTCCTTGTATGGAACCTGGAGAGACTGTCCTGCGCCATTAAACACTTGGGCATTACCTATTACTCCATTCGATGTTTGAGTAGGAGTCGTACTGCCAGTTGCATTAAAATGATTGGTCGTACTGTCATAATAAGGGATCCCTGACTCATTCATATGCCATACACCTGCAAAATTCTCATTCCATGTAGAACCATTGGTTGTACATGGAGATGCAGTATCTACTGGACTCCGCCAGTACGCCCAGATACACGTATTGTTATTGATCAGTTCAGGAACCTGTACCCAGATTAATGAATCACCATTTGTATTCCATTTTTCAATCTCATAGTTCAAGTGGACAGTTTCATTCGAATTCATGAACCTGAGGTCACCCCCGGTTGCCGGTAAATAGAAATCGCTGTAACTGAATCGATCATAGCTTTCGTTCAGAAGAATCAGGGCAGGGAAATTGGTCAACGTCGGAGATCCAGCAGGAGGATCGTAGCCGTTGAATATAATCTTCATTTTCATGCGGCAACTGCTTTTGAAATCATTATTTGTAATTGTAACGACAGCATTGCTTGGATTCCCTATCCGGTATTTGCCGGAAAGAATCGTTAAATCAACACTCTCGGGATTTTCAATAATTATATCATCAACAGGTGTGACGGTGATGGTCGTATTTGCTGCACCTGCAGGGATTGTTGCGGGATTGGTAAACGAGACATAATCCACGCCATTACTTGCCGTACCTGCAATCCTGTAATACACCTGCAAAGGCTCGTTTGTCGTTGTAGCAGGCCGGTATATAGTAAATACAGCGGGATCCATCGCTGTTTCACCAGCGTTGGAATCCGTCGCCTGGACAGTCACCTGTCCCGTTATAAATACACCAGCAGTTGCCGCCCAGGAATCACCGAAGGAATTCGACCCATAAAACCGGTAATAGTACACCTCATCAGCACTTAATCCCGTAATATTTGTGCTGACATTCCCTTCATTCATCTGTCCAAAATAATTAGTACTTTCCCATCCCGTAAATCCGGCACCGGCATCGCTCGTCCCTGACATTACCCACACATAACATGGCGCCGAGCCTGTGGATACAAGCGTACCATTGAGTGTTGCCGAATTCGCCGTGATAGCTGTTGCATTACTTGAATTATGGAGTACAGGAATATTGGGCAGAGACGTAAATGTCACCGAAGAAGTGGCCCACGCCAGCCCTATGGCATTAGAAGCGCAAAACCTGTAGTAATAGGAGGTATTGGCAGATAAACCGGTAATATTTGTTGTCAATGCAACAGGACAGTTTGCGCTGTTGGTTCCAAAATAGTTCGTATTTGACCAGTTAAGCCTGTTCGTTCCGCCATCACTAGTACCCCAGTACGCCCAGACTTCTGTCGGAGTCTGACCGGTAGATATCAACGAGCCATTTAACAATACCGATGTTGATTTAATTTCTGTTGCTCCAGAAGCATTATCGATTATCGGGATTTTTCCGCGAACAAGTATCAGAAGTGTACGCGATGAATAAGTACTGATATTATCAGTGTTAAACGTCCAGTCAGGTCCTGATCCAGCAACTTGATTACCCATCCCGAACTCACTTGTCCCAGCACCACCCCAACGGTTATAAGCAAAAAGAACTTGCCCTGCCCCATAATTGTGAATCTGCATACAGGCGTGTCCTGCACTTGTCCCTGCTCCACCATCACCAAAATCGTAAGTAGCACCATCGGCACCGGGCACACCATAATCGTTACCCGTCCCGTAATTACTCGGCCAGAATTCAAGCAAAACAGTATTGACCCCCGTTGTTGATGTTATGCCGGCAAGGCTGGTGTAAATATTGGCATTTGAAATGGCAGGCAAGTTGTAGTGATAAAACTCACCCGACGTAGTAGTTGGAACACCAACTTTTGTTGGATCAGTAGTGAATGCATCCATCGACACATACACCCAGTTTGTAGTAGTACCTGAAACAGTTTCAAGGTAATAGGCAATCCTGCTGAATGAATCAGCTGTAATATTGGTGGAATTATCGACAGTATAAGTTACTGGAGTACTGTTCCATCCAAGAGAAGAAACCGGAATATTAAATTCATAAACAAGCGTATATGTATTAGCCTCAGGAACATTAGATAAAAGAGATGTCGCGCATATTGCAATATTGCCAACCAAAGAGCAGATAACAATAATCAATGCTTTTCTGAAAATTAACACCATTGACCCTTTACTATCAACTCGCCACGTATCTCAAATCCATCACTCAAGCTTGATCTTATAGTAGTACGGACCATCACCTGTAGCAGTGGTGTCTTCAAAAGAATTCACTGGTGGAGTAGCCGGAATCCCACCCTGAATCAATTGAAAACCAGTCATCAAATCGCTGCAGCGCCACACCTGATATTTCTGCCCATAATACGCAGAACTCCACTTCAACACCACCCCAACACCCTCAGGCTTGCTGTCCAATTCCGTCCTGAATACAGACTCGCTGTCATTCGGATTTGTCCCCGCAAGATACTCCTGCAGATTACTCATACCATCACCGTCATCATCCGCAGTCGCAGTTACATTTGTATCGCCTCCGGCAGACTGATTAACCCACCACACAGGCAATCCTTCCGCCGTCATAGCTTCTGCCAGTGTAATGTTAACATCTTCAATCGAGTCCACCAGAAACACAGCGTTTGACACATACTCGCCCATAGGCTCCCAGTCATCAGGCATACCATTCCCATTTGAATCTATATATGCCTTGACCCAGTAGTTCTCATTCGTATCCAAGTGGCTGATTTCATATACTCCAACCTTCGGGAGCTCCGTCATATTCATTGAAGACCAGCCATCCGGTACCGCAACAGCCACAACCTTAACCACACCCGACTGATACCCGCTATACACCACATTCCCTCTTATCGTTGCCTTGGGACCATGTAACTTGAACTCGTCTATAGAATATACCTGCGCCTTGGTCCCATTCTGCTGTATCCGTATACCTATCCGGTCAACATGCCTCAAATCATCCTGAAACTTCTGTTCATTTGCTCCAGGGCCACTCAACCTCCACTTTCCACTCCCATATTCCAGCCAGGCAACATTGTACACCCACTTACCCGCCTCCCCGGATATCTCCAGCGGTGCGTATGACCATTCACGATCACTCCCCGAACTATGCAATACAAGCCTCGCTGTAGCAGGAACCGTCCCATCAGTCATGATAGAGAACGATATCCCTGACACTCCAGCCTCCAGGTAATCACCAGCAAACATTCCACCAGACGCGTCCAAACCACCGGCCATCCCATCCTCGGCAGGCATCAATATATTCTGCGCCGGAAATGACAGCTGCAGATACGTACCCGGATTAGCCAATGTCGCCAAATACTTAACCTCATCCGTCCATCCATTCAACTGACCGGTATCCCACCTCTCAACAGTATTCACCTGGGCTGAAAAAACAGGCCACGCCTGCAGCACCACCAGCAGACAACTATATGCTATATTTATGGCCCTATTCATTTTCTCATCGCTCATTCGGCATTCTAAAACTAATCCTCATGGCCCATAACTGTTAGTCCACGTAAATCCACTCCCACGATGATAATAGTAGAAACCCTGCCCGGCCTGCATTGTGTAATCACTGTACCCGCCCCTAACGTAATCCCACCACCTGCCATTAGCCGTAGCATCAACAATACCATCCAGCAGATAACACTTCTTCCATGTGTTATTGATTACTACCATTATCTGGTCAGCCTGCGCAGGATCCGTATGTCCAACACCACCGCATTTCTTGAAACCCCACCCAACATCAGTCGTATTCCACCCAGCGTTCTCCGCCCTGTCCGTCTTGAACGGCCAGTTCAATAAATTCCACCCATTCGATATCGCTACAGCGTAGGTTGTAGCAGTACGCGATTTTCCAGCAAACATCGCATTCGTATTCACTGACTCTTTTCGTTGCACCCAGAAACCCTTCGTCGCCATAAATACCGTATTCGTCGCTTCAGGCCCCCCCGGCCCCAACGCCCACCACTCATTATTCGTCGCCCAATGCCTGATAAACGTCTTGTTAGTATCGCTCATCACATACACCTGATCACCATTCGTGTCAGATGCCGATACCTGCTTAAAGCCCCAGAGCAATTGATCACCCAGTGTAGAAGTCAGCGTATTCTCTCCGCTTGATTCAAAGTCAACCGGTACACCACTCATATACCACCGCCCCGCTTCACGCGGCTGAACATACATCGCCCAATCCTGATCGTGAGTGTACGTTGATCCGGCATATGTCACGGAAAGCGTATAAAACCGACGCATCGTATAATTCATTACACCAGGATCAACCCAAAACGCCGTTGTTTCAGCCCCACTGTTTGTAACCACACGAACTACACTCTTCGTAGCAGAAGGACTGTTCGCAGCAAGCAAAGCAACAGTTCTATTCGCCCCCACCTGAACCTGCAAATTCACATCAGAAGATCCCTGCGGCGTTATAGATACAATCCTCATAATGGAATTTGAATCACTCGCAACGGTACCACAGATATTCTCCTTCGTATCCCCAATCCCATCACCATCAGAATCATAATTTGCCTGCAACGTCACCATACCAGAATTCGACGCAACATTCATATAACATGCCCACACCCAGTTAGATGAACGGGCAACCGACGACACCCTGGCTTCATCAATCCATCCGTCCATATAGCGTCCAAGGCCATCATCCAACCCCATAGTCAAGACACCCGTATCATTGGATATGGATCCCGACCATGATGCACTGTTGACCAGCACCCCATCGTAATAGATCTTTTCTGTAGTTCCATCATACGTTCCAACATAATGATGCCATCCTGATATATCCGGGGCCGTATACGCTACCTCATGATTAACAGCAGCCGGATCCCAGACAATCAATCTGAAAGATGTGGAACTCTGATTGGGATGCAGACAGTATGCGCTGCGCTTGCTCAGGATATAGCCATAATTATTCCAGTTTGCATTATCACTCTTTGCCCATGCCTCTACAGTAAGGGCAGCTGTAGGCTGAACACTAGGCGAGTGTAAAACGTTAATATAATCTGCATCGCCGCTCAAATGGCATGCTCCACCTATTATACCACCAGCACCGGTCAAACTGGTCCCATTAGCATCAATAAATGTACCGTTATTCAGGTTAGCTGTTGCATCGTGCTGAACCCCGTTGTGAGGTATCCGCGCCGACATATGCCAGACACCTCCATAATTCTGAGACCACGTGGAACCATCAGAGGTATAAGAAGGTGGTGTCAAATTGGCAGAGTCACCCCAATACGCCCAAACCCAGCCATTACTGACATACTCAGGAACCTGTACCCAGACATGAGACACACCGGGCGTCTTATAGGATGTCTGCAAGCCATATTTCTGCGAGAGATAAGTGCCAACCTGGTTTAGCTGCGCATCTGTCAAAGCGGTCTTGTAGATTATGATTTCCGCAAAATCCACTGCCCCATGCGCCGTGATACCATCCACGACATTTGAATGCAATCGTGCCCCAATCGCGTATTCGACAGGAGTAAACACTCCAGCAAACGATACCGAGTTGCTCAACCTCATAACGCCATCCAGATACGCTTGAGATCCAAGGGAATTGACACGGAGACAGTCTATCCTGTAACCAGTATTGTCACGGTAAACATCAAGAGTAGGATTACCATTACGGTGATATCTAAGCGCACCCGGCGCTGTAGTGATCTGCTCAATAGTCAACGATGCATTATCGCTGTAATCATTTGCATTGGTTGAGGAACGTTGCGCAAAAAAGCCGTGGTTCGGTGCATCCAATCCAAGCTTTGAAACAAAGAAATATGTGAGTTGCCCCGTAAGATGATGGCCTGGCGACCATGAGGCGCATTTAAGGAAATCATCCGTGCCATTAAACTGCAGAACAGGCTTACCATTAAGAATATTTGTAACAACTGAAGGGCCGGAACCTGAATGGTTGGTCGCAGTATGTCCACAGCCAGACTGATCAACCCAGTTACTGACACCTGTGATGTTTGTTATCACACCGGAATCTGACCTAAGCCAAAGGACACAGCCCGGTATATTGGTTGGAGCATTCACCTGCGAATTTGGCTCCCAACACTCTATTTCATAATTGAGGAACGCAGTCTCGTTGGAATTCATAAAGCGCAGATCACCTCCATTTGCAGGTGAAGCAAACTGGCTGTACGCAAAACCGGAAACATTATTACTGAAGACGACGAGCAACGGAAAGTTTGTAAGGGTTTCATTCTTATCATAACCGGTAAAAGTAACCCGCATTTTGTAACCCTTCGGCATAAACATAGCAGTACTGGGAGCCCATACACCACCGATGGAGTTGGTTGCATAATAACGGTAATAGTAGTTCGCACCACTGATCAGCCCATTGACATTTGTCGACATGTATCCTTCGGTTCTGGAACCCATGTCAATCGTGTTAGCCCACGCAGATATTGTTGTGCCGCCATCAGCTAAACCCCAGTAAACTTTGACGGAAGTCGGAGCGCCGCCTGTCGAGGACAGATAACCCATTAGATCCGCACTTGAAGCAAGAACGTTTGAAGCCCCTCCACTATTGGAAATAATAGGGGCCGAAATAGACTGTACAGAAGTGTTCGAAGCAAACGCACTGTTAGAAGCCATATTCAGATAACAAGCCCACAGCCAGTTGGAGGAACGTACGATATCGGACATACGAACCTCGTCGATAATTCCGTCTGCAGCATAACGATAAGTAGATGCTCCTGGATTTGCAATACCGACCTTCCACGTAGCTGTTCCGTATTCACGCGAACCTAGCCCCGCTGTGAAGGTTGTTGTTCCTTGGTCCACCCCATTCACATAAAGCTTAATTGTGCCCGCTGGACGATTTACAACCCCGACAATATGACTGAATGTACCTGGATCATAAGTGGACATAGAAGCACGACTAAAGTTGGTATTACCATCGACCCAATGTTCTGCACGATAGGTTTTACCCTGCCCGTAACTTAGACCCGTGTGATAACCAACTTTCTGGCATATCGCATAAGTTGTCGTATTTGTCGTAGTGCCGGGCGGTACGGACAGCGGCTTGTACCAAGCCTCCAGAGTATAACTACCTTCCTGCAGATTCTCCATAGAAGCTGAATTTACAATATTGACGTAATCATCTCCGTCCTGACCATAGAAGTAATAGGCTCCATCTATCTTCCCGTCCAGACTCAGGCTGACACTACCATTCAGAGTTCCGATATTCTGGTTGGCGGAGGAATCATGGTGTTCGCTGGCCTCATGCAAATGCATCACATTCTTATAGTTCGAATCCCATGTAGAACCATCGGCCATACATGCAGGAAGGTTGGTTAAGGAAGAATTACCCCAATATGCCCAGATATAACCATTGGTAACAAGCTCAGGAACCTGGACCCAGATATACGAAGTGCCGGAAGGCTCAACATAAGTTGAGGCAAGGCCATACTTCTGAGCGAGATACCAGCCAACCCTGTTCTGCTCAGACATCTTCAATGGCCGGTTAAAAATAATGACCTCTGCACAGTCGCCGCCGAAAGAACGACTGCTATTATACCAACCCATGCAGTCTATTATCGTTGCATCGCCACCACGGACAACAGAGAGAATATGCCATACATCCCCAGCTACACCGTCTGTTTTCTCACCATTAATATTCATCGTGCTGGCCAATGGATATGTGAAGTCATTGTAATCCCCTGGAAAATTCCAGGTAGTGGCATTTTCGCGTCGGATACCTTTTTCTTTGCCGTAATAACCTAGCAAACCAGCATAATTCGTAGACCCAACGGCAACCCTGTTGACGACAAATACCGTCTGCGCTTCAACAGCCGACCATGCCAACTGGTCACCGTTACCATCAAATCGCACAACCGGTTTGCCATTGATCACATTGGGCACATAAGTAGGACAGTTGGTAGGAACACCCTGCGACGCCGACCTGGCGCTTGGAGACTGATCGCCCCAAGCTGCTATTGTACCGTCAACATTGGTAACAATTCCGGAATCAGCCTTTAGCCATAAGACCAACCCGGGTACGTCGGCCGGACTGGCAACCGTACTGCTGTCCCACTGTTCAATTTCATGATTGAGATACGTCGTTTCGTTAGAATTGACAAACCGCAGATCCCATCCATACGATGACGCCATCTGACTGTATGAAAACCCATTAAATCCTTCGTTTAAAATAACCAACAATGGGAAATTAGTAAGTACTTCACCCTTATCATACCCGGAAAAAGTCAATTTCATCCGGTAATTCTGTGGCGCGAATGTAACCGAAGAGGGCGCCCAGCAGTCTCCAACAGAATTACTGGCATAATATCTGTAATGGTAAGTTGTCCCATTTACGAGGCTGCTCAGATTTGTACTTAACGACCCGACCTCCGAAACTCCAAACGGTATATTGGCCAACCAACCTGCTTTATTCGACCCGCCATCAGAAGTACCCCAGTACAGCCATACGCTTGTAGGCGAACCACCGGTAGAACACAGATAACCATTAAGGGTAGCGGAATTCCACATGACATTGGAAACCCCGGCAGAGTTATCAATAAGGGGCCCCGTCAGACTCGAAGGCGAATCGTAAACAGTAAGCCCGCCATTCTGATTCATGTAGCATGCCCAGATCCAGTTTGCAGAACGCGGGACGGAATCAAGACGCAACTCGTCAATATAACCATTCCACCACGCCCACATGTCATGCTTGCATCCAATTTTGAATTTATCAGAGTACCTGATCAACCCGGATCTTGTGCTCGTCGTATAGAGAGCACCATCACGATATAAATATGTCTTCCCTGCCGCATAATCGTAGACAAACACCAGATAGTGCCACGACATAGTATCATAAACGGCAGAAGGCCCTTGGATACCTCCTCCACCATTGAATTCCGTGTACCACCTGTTACCACTGCCGTTGTCAGAAACGCCAAACGTATATGTCAGCGTGTTGGTAACTGTATCTCCGGCAGCCAGTGCAAAATTCCATCCAACACCTGTATTATGATACAGCCACCCGGATATGGTAATATTCGTATTCAGGTTAAGACGGTCCCGGTGCTGACTTAATTCGATAAAGTCCCAGTCACCATCGAATTTCTGGGCAGTTCCGATCTTACCCACTGAAGGAACATTGCCATTCCCCAACCCATCATTTGCATATGGCGTGGAATCACTGGTGTCCACTTCAGACATGTGCCATACGGCTCGGAACGTCGAGGAATCCCAGACTGCACCATTGGTGGACGAAACAGGCAGATTCGTATTAACAGGATCGCCCCAGTATGCCCACACATATGAATTACTCGTGAACTCAGGAACCTGAACCCACACGTACGATTTGCCTGCAGATTGCGTGTACGTTGTAGTTAATCCATACTTCTGGGTTAAATACACACCTATAGCATTCATCTCCGGAGCTGTAAGCACTCGGTTATAAACAATGATTTCAGCGATATCACCCTTCCATGTCCTGCCATTATCAGTACGATCTTTACCGATCCTTGGCTGCATTATCCGATCCATCGAAAGTGATGCAGCCACAATCTTGTGTGACTGCAAAGGCGTGAAATCATAACCGCCATTTACCAATGGAGGGATCAGTCCATTAATATAAAAAACGCCGGCGAGACTGTTGTATATCAATCCAACGCTTGGACGTCCCCGAACAGGAGCGATATCATAAATCTGATCTCCAAAAGCCGCCTCATAGTTGTTAGTGAAGACAGCTCCATCGTAGTTCACGATCATAAATATTGTGCGAACAACAATCTGCGTGACATCGAGATAATCGCCCGTCCCATCCTTCATACCATCAAATCTAAGTACTGGTTTTCCATTCAACACATTGGGTATATATGCCGGCTGATAATTGAGCCCCGATTGCAAAGCATGTCTCCCATTACCTGACTGATCGGCCCATACGCTGACAAATCCCCCTGAATTTGTCGTCAGTCCGGCATCTGCTTTCAACCACAATACAATGCCGGATACATTTGTCGGACTCGGGTTAAGCACTACAGGATCCCATTGCTCGATTTCAAAATTAAGGCTCGCTGTTTCGTTTGAATTGACAAACCGCAAATCACCACCCGACAACGAGGCAAACTGACTGTACCTGAAACCGGGCAACGTCTCATCTAACGTCACAAGCGCCGGGAAATTTGTCAGAGTCTCAGCCCGTGTATAGCCGCTGAATGAAATCTTCATTTTATAATTGTTGGTACTTTCCTGCAGCGTCAGGAATGATGCAGATGACAGCGCCCAGGCATCGGCAAACGAGTTACTCGCATAACACCTGTAGTAATATGTTGTGCCGGAAGTCAGCCCGGTAAGGTTGGTACTGAAAATACCCGCTTCAGGCTGAGCCATGTCGACAGAAGCACCCCATCCATCTTTATTGGTACCAGCATCCGATGAGCCCCAGTATATTCTTACCGAGGTCGAAAGAGTGCCCGTGGAACTCAGGTAGCCTACCAGACAGGCAGAAGTCAGCCCTACATTGGTTGCTCCGTCATTATTTGAAATAATCGGACGGGCTATTGACATCACATTACTTGCGCTTACAAATGAACTGTTGGATACAATATTCAGGTAACTTGCCCAGATCCAGTTCGATGACCGCGCAACCGTACTAAGCTGAAGTTCATCCATCGAGCCCTGGAAATATTCATCACCGCTCCAGTTTGATCTCCCTATATAGTTGTAGTAACGTTTAACCAGCAGAGGCAGCGAGGCAAATGTTCCAGTTGCCATAGGCAGGCCGTTCCTGTAAAAAGTCACATTCCCTGCTGCGTCGAGACTGAAAACCAGATTCTGCCATTCATTCAGGTTAACAGCATTCATAACCGACATTGTCGAACCTGTATTACTAGTGCCGTTATAAATATGGCATGCCATCGAGAATGTCCCGCCTTCCTTGGCAAAGACAATATTGTCGAGGCCGGAACCTCTGCCAAAGTCAATAAACCTCGGCCAAGTCCTGTTGTACGTGGGATAACACCAGACAGAAATAGTAATGCCTGTCGTAAAGTTTTCGAATCCTGCCAATGCGTCCAGATACGCACCAAACCCGTTAAACTGCTGGCATGTCGAAATAAGACCACCGGCATTAAGAGTATAAAACGAATTTACGGTACGGCGCTCAGCATCCGACGAGTTAACAACATTCGTCTGATTCATGTGCCAGACACCGGTATATCCCGATGACCATGTGGAACCGTTAAGTGTATACAGAGGAGGATTTGTATCACCACCGCCCCAGTACGCCCAGATATATGTATTGCTTGTCAACTCTGGCAACTGTACCCAGACATATGAATCGCCATTGGCATTAAATTCTTCAATCTCATGATTCAAAACTACAGTTTCATTTGAATTTGCAAACCGTAAATCACTTCCTGACACTGAAGAAAACTGACCATACTGGAACCCGGGCAAAGATTCATTAAGCACTACCAGGGCAGGAAAACTGGTAAGAGTTTCGTTATTGGTGTACCCTGAAAATGATATCATCATCTTGTATCCAGGAACCATGAACGTAGCCGACGTTCGGCTCCAGAAATGACCCAGAGAATTTGTTGCATAATAACGGTAGTAATATCGTGTACCCACAACCAGTCCAGACACGTTGGTGCTCATTAAACTCACATCTCTTATTCCCATATCAATAGGCGTGTCCCATGAGTCCTTGTCTACCCCACCATCATTATCCCCCCAGTAAACGGTAACAGTTGTCGGAGCGCCTCCAGTAGAGGCAAGATAACCTGCAAGATAGACTGAATTCATCGTCAGGTTGGAAACACCGGAATCATTATTGACAATCGGGAAAGTAGAACCATCCACAGCCGTGTAAGAGCTGAACACATTATTTGACATCTGATTCAGATAACATGCCCAGATCCAGTTCGACGAACGCTGCACGGCCGAGATTTCAAACTCGTCGACATATCCTTCAAATCGGTTTGCAGAGGTATTGCCCTGATCGCATCCAAGTTTTGCATTGCCGCCAAGTTTCTGAGCTATGTAAGCGATATTATTGCTTTCCAGAACACCATCAATATACACCGCTCCTAAGCCAGTAGAACCGTCAAAAACAAACACTGCATGCCGCCATCTGCGATCGTTATATCCGTAACCAACATAGTCACGCCAGGAGGTGTTATCATATGTCCTGTATCGCCCACTCTGGATCGATGTTAAAACTCTTCCAGTATAAACTCCTCCATAGTTGTAGTGAATATCCGTCATACGCGCATCACCGCTTGTACTCCCGGTATTCAGCCAGTAACTGAAAGTGTAGGTACCCGAGGTAGACCCTATCCCCGTGAAATCCACATACCTGATACCACCGATCAGGTCAACCGCATTGCCAATGGGACCTGCAACGAGTGATGCGCCCCCATTGGTGCCGTCATAACCCATCGAGGTAGAATCAGGAAACTTGTTAATACTGTTGGTGTGATTATAGTGCCATACGCCAAGATAATTTTGGGACCATGTTGATCCATTCGTTGTGTAAACCGGTGGATTCGTATCCACCCCACCCCAATATGCCCAAATCCAGCAATTACTTCTGAACTCAGGAACCTGTACCCAGACATATGAACTGCCGCCTGTTGAGCTCCAGCTTTCAATTTCATGGTTCAGAACTAGAGTTTCGTTTGAATTTGCAAACCGCAGATCTCCGCCAACAGGAGAGGTTGCCTGGTTGGGAGAGAAGTCAGCCACTCCTTCGCTCAGAACAACGAGCGCAGGGAAATTCGTCAAAGTCTCATCCTTGTCATAACCACTAAACTGTACCTTCATCCGGTAACGCGGAACAGAAAAACTCGCTGAAGATGGAGCCCAGCAATCACCAGAGGAATTTGTTGCATAGTAACGGTAATAATACTTTGTGCCTCGCACAAGACCTATGACATTTGTAGACATATAACCAAGCGAAGGCTGCCCCATTGAGACAGGAGTATCCCATGCCGATTTATTCGTCCCACCATCAGAAGTACCCCAGTAAACAGTGACAGTAGTAGGGGTAATTCCGGTAGCTGCAAGATATCCCCGCAGGTAGGCGGCAGAGAAAGTTACGTTTGAAGCTCCGCCATCGTTATCAATCAAAGGATATGTCGTGCTTTCCACCAGACTGTTGGAACTGAAACTCGAAATCTGCCCCTGATTCATATAGCATGCCCATATCCAGTTCGATGAACGTGTTATGGTTGATATGCGAAACTCATCAAAGATACCCTCGTAATGGTTATAATGAGGACCACTAATATCACAACCAATTTTGGCAGTGCCACCAAGCCTTGTCGCACCATATGTCACATTGTTGCTGACCAGAATGCCATCAACATAAAGCGATTCATATCCACCGCCATCCGCATCAAACAGGAATGCAGCATGATGCCATCTTCCATCATTGAGGAGAACCTCATTCATATATGTCCGCCATATGCCATTGTCATAAGTACGCATACGGCCATTTTCCATGCGGATCAGCAACCTGCCATAGTTTATATCAACAAAACGCATATCGCCGTTAGGTGCATATGTTTTGAACCAGCATTCAAAAGAATAGTTCGTAGAGGATGAACTGATGCCATAGATATCGACATATTTTAAGCCGGATCGGAAATCTGCAGCACCGCCTATCTGTCCACCAGAAGTAAGAGTACCGTAATTGACACCGTCGAACCTGTACGAGGTTGAATCCTGGTAATAACTGTAGATGTTCGGCGCATTAAAATGCCAGACCGACAGGAAATTCTGCGACCATGTCGCACCATTCGTCGTACAGGAAGGCGCATTGGTATTCACTCCACCCCAGTACGCCCAGATCCAGCAATTACTCTGGAACTCCGGCACCTGGACCCAGACATATGAACTGCCATTGGTATCCCACTTCTCAATCTCATGGTTCAGGATGATAGTGTTGTTAGAGTTGGCAAATCGAAGATCGCCTCCAACAGTCGACGAGAATGACCGGTGCGAGAACGCGTTACTTCCTTCGGCGAACACAACTGCAGCAGGGAAATTGGTAAGAATCTCGGGTTTGTCATAGCCTGCGAACTGTATTTTCATCTTGTACCGGGGTGTATAGAAACTGGCTGTGGCAGGAGCCCAGCAGTCACCGTAAGTATTACTTGCGTAATAGCGATAGAAATAATTTGACGCGCAAAGCAACGGCGAAATATTTGTCGAAACAGCTCCTTCGCCTGTGACGGTCACGGTATTTGTATGGTTCCAATTCCCCTTATTTGTCCCGCCATCGCTGTTCCCCCAGTACACAGAAACCACAGGCATGGCACCACCGGTTGTCACCAGATAACCATTCAGATAGGCAGAATCAATCGTTACACCGGAAGCACCCTGACTGTTATGTATTGATGGCAACAGATTACCGGCAACCAGGCCCTGTACTCCGAAACTGCTGTTTGAAGCCTGGTTCATATAACATGCCCAGATCCAGTTCGAAGAACGTGGATACGATTCGATGCGCACTTCATCCAGGAGCCCGCGATGCGAAAATGTATTGCCATATTCGGCACCAATGGTAATCGCCGCAACACTTGAAGTTATCGGCCCGTAATCTGCAAGATAGTTGTCAATGGCACCATCAACATACAGATATCGGTTTGTACCATCATAGGTTGCATAAAGATGATGCCACTGACCGTCACCTATGGCGGCAACGCCGGGAGGATCATCCAATCCTGGAGTCCCTCTAAGCGTCCAGCAACCGGTAGATCTGTCGTTATACCTCCTGAGCGCCCAACCATAACTCTCCCCCTGTTTGGCGACAAAAGCCTGCCAACTGTTGATCCAGCCGCCCTCAACTTTTACCCAGGTGGATACAGCAAGATTTGTATAAAGGCTGAAGTTGGCGGCATTATCAACAGTTATACACTGGGAATTGAACCTCTGCGCTATTCCAATCTGCCCCTGCGCACTTAAATTTCCTCCGCCCATACCGTTATTCCTGAACGAAGTGGAATCCTCTGCGTTCGCTTCCGTCATATGCCATACACCGCGGAAATCAGTCTCCCATGCGGATCCATTCGTCGTATACGCAGCTACTGGAGCATTTGAATGTCCCCAGTAAGCCCATATCGAACAATTATTTGTAAACTGCGGGACCTGCACCCAGACATGCGACACACCATTCGTATCCCATGATTCTATCTCGTAGTTCAGCTCATTTGTGAACCCATCAACAAACCTCAAATCCAGACCTGTGGTTCTCAGCTGGCTGTAGAAAAACCCGTTAGTGCCACATTCGCTAAAGGATACGAGTGCGGTGAAATTTGTAAGAGTTTCACCCTTATCGTATCCACTGAACGTCACATTCATGCTGTACTGGTAGGAATCCAGTACTGATGGCACAAAGAGAGTCTTGAATCCGGACACAAATGGGGAATGCACCGACGCAGTCTCATTGGTGGCAATGAACAGGTAATAGTAATTCGTGTCTGAATTCAAGCTACCCAGAAGATAACTGATATTCGTGGATGCAACATTGGTCCATGACCCGACATAGTTCGTATGGGCCCACAAGGTGACATTCGTACCCCAGTCGTTGGTATCCCAGCATACGGATACATCATACTCACCATTTGACGCATATAACGTTGCCGCTAGAACAACAGAAGTTGCAGTAACATCGGAATCCGAACCATTTTTAATACCAGCCATGACAGAATAGGTATTGAAGAAACTGTTCGAAGCATGATTCATCCAACAAGCCCAAAGCCAGTTGGACGAACGCAGAATATCCGAAACACGAACCTCATCGATGATTCCTATACCATACTGACCACTATACTGGTTGTTTCCTATCATGAAGATATTGGTATTACCGGTCAGCGATGAAGAATCCAAACCACTTACCCTATTTCCATTCTTGTAAAACACACAACCTGTGGTCGTATTTTCCTCAAATGTAAACGAAACATACTGCCAGGTCTTTTCGCAAAGTTCAGCTCCAACCGAGTAGTGATCCCTTATGTTTGGTGTCGTGAAACAAAGCTCCTTCCCATTCATTCTGAACGAAATCGCACCGTTCTTCCCAACGATAGCTCTGGACCCACTCAACGAATTCGGCTTGACCCATGATTCAATTGTCAGACGAACGGGCAGATTAAGACTTGGGCCTGAACCGCAATTAATCAGGCTGTTATTATCGAACGACTGTGCGCCATCTATGTATCCGGCAACTGCAAGACTGTTGCTGGATAAACCATTATTGCCATAAGCCGTAGAATCCAGTGTATTTGTATCTTTTAAATGCCAGACCCCTTTATAGTGAGAATCCCATGCTGAGCCATTCGTTACATAGGTGGGCGTAACAGTAGCGCTTGCATTACCCCAGTATGCCCATATCGAACAGTTGTTCGTGAACTGGGACACCTGTACCCAAACGTATGAACTTCCGTTTGTATCCCATGAATCAATCTCGTAACTCAGTTCACTGGTTTCCCCTTCATCCACAAATCTCAAGTCAGTCGCCCCGGCCAGGAAATGGCTGTAAAGGAAATCAGGAAGAGTCTCATTAAGAATCACCAGCGCAGGGAAATTTGTCAGCGTTTCGGGTTTATCATAACCGCCGAATGTGATTTTCATCTTGTGATCATAATCCAAAGGATCAATCAGCCGGAGAGTCTTAAAATATTCTGCATTAGCATCCCAGACATTATTCTCGGAGTTTGTCGCACGGAACGTAAAGAAATAATCAACATTTGGAGTCAAACCAGTAACAGCACAGCTGATATTATTAGAAGCAATTCCACTGTAAGTCCCGACAAGGTTACTGCTCGCCCAGGAAGCCGGAATTGTACCGCCACTATTTGTTCCCCAATACACCCATAAATCCACATCCGCCCCTGTGCTGGTATAGAGCATTGCATTCAATACTGCAGAAGTGGATGTAATATTGGTTGCCTCAAAATTCTGTATCATCATGACCGGCGCACAGACTCCAAAAACACCGCTTGACGCCTGGTTCATCCATGAGGCCCAGACCCAGTTGGACGAATGTTTCACCGATGAAATCCGCACCTCATCCATTAATCCCAGGAATCCGGCATTCCCGTTGATATCAGCCCCTATACGCACACTGGAGGAATTCGATGACGTGTTGACCGGAGCGGCAGCCGGACTGGTAAAAGGATCTTCCCGACCATTTACATACAGGCGCAACTGGCTCCCCCCGTAAGTAAACGAAACATGCTGCCAGTTATTATTACAAAGATTATTGTTACCATTTACCCGGTCATTATTGAGAAGTGCAGCAAAAGTGTTTGTAGTATTATCGGGGGCAGTAACGGCATCATACCAGAATAAAAGAGGCACACCAACTGTATGCTCCCCTTTTGACATCAGATCGCCATCATTTGAATCAGAGGATTTTACCCACATATCAACGCTGAGGCTGGAAGCATTGTTGATTTCATTTATATTACCGAAAGAGACGTAACTGTTACCGCCGGTAAAACCCTTTCCTCCCGCAATAAACCCTGTCACGTTGGTCGCACTGGCCGCACTTCCGTTATATACGCTTGAGGCCGAATTGCTGTTATTTTCATTAAGATGCGCTACAAGCAGGAATGTATCGTCCCAGGTGGAACCATCAGTAGTATAAACTGGTGGAACTGTTGCTTCTGGATTACCCCAGCATGCCCATACGGAACAGTTGTTCGTAAATTCCGGCACCTGTACCCAGATAAAGGATGCACACGACGTTGGAGAATACGCCGTTGCAGCTTCATATGATGTCGTCAATCCGTATTTCTGGGAGAGATAGTAACCAATCTGATTGAGTTCATTACTGCTCAATACACGATCATAGATAATCACTTCTGCAATTTCACACTTTGACATTTCATTAGCAGCATTGTAACCACCCAACTCAATACGTCCGGGCTTATA
>MHBM01000037.1:0-2106 GCA_001804885.1 Lentisphaerae bacterium RIFOXYA12_FULL_48_11 | reverse complement strand
CACTCGACCCTGTATTATCAAAAGCCAGCTGCGTACCATTGTTCCAGAAGTTGGCCTTGGGATTGGAATCACTGGTTATCGTTCCAGCATGCAGATGCCAGTTGGTGCTGTTATTGCTGCCCGTCATTTGTATCCACCCCTCCGCATACCATCTTTCGTCAAGATTACTATGGAATCCAAACAACCAGTTACGACCTGTAAATGAACTGATAACACGCGAATAGCTGTCCGGCCCAGTATACCTCGCGACTGTAAATATTGAATAACGACTCAGACCGTCAAAATTATAATCCGTATACAGGTAACTACCTCCGTTGAAATAAACAACAGGTTTCCCTCCAAGCCCATTAGTCACAACAAGTGGAGTACCATAATGATTCCCGGCATTACGGCCCTTACCCGACTGATCCAGCCAGCGAATGACGGTCCCTTCGCTGTTCGTAACTATACCGGTATCCGCCTTCAGCCATAATGCCAGACCACCACGATTATCCCATTCTTCTACCTCGTACTTCAACTCGGTTGCCTGCGCTTCATCCATAAACCTCAAATCAGCCCCAGCCGCCCCGGCAAACTGGTTGTAATAAAAATTGGTGATATATTCGCCTAGGGAAACAAGCGCCGGGAAATTGGTCAACGTCTCATCCTTGGTGTATCCGCTGAATGTTATCTTTGTCCTGTACGGTGAGGTTGAAGTGTCAAACGTTGTTTTGAATGAACGGTAATCACTCAACACACTCATCAATACGTTAGTAGCCATAAATCGCACATAATACAACGTATCCGGCAGGAGCCCTGAGGCAGTATAACTTAGATTTGTAGTAACATTTGTAAAAGAGCCGACATAAGCAGAATTCTCCCACGAAGCAATGACATTCCCGCAATCGGACTCTCCCCAGCAAACCCATACAGCCGCAACAGCCCCGGAAGAAGTCAGCGTCGTGTTGAGCACGGCAGAATGGGTAGTAACATTAGTGACAGGGGTTATAAACAACCCCGCCCCGTCTTGACAATAACGCCACATTCCAGTCTGAACACTTGTATTGACTCGTACTTCACTCTGCGCCGGCTCAGTAAGCCAGAAATTGACAGTATTACCTCCGCCGAATTCATGTTGCATGAACATAAAATTGTACGGCTGATCGGCTGTTAACGTTACATAACCATTGCCACTCCATATTGGCGACCCAACGACACCTTCACTATCCTGAAAGATTCCATCATTGTTCAAATCAATATACATCATGCCCAAATCATCGCAGTCCCACCTGAATCTGTGACTACCTGAAACCCGAGGAATAAACTGTCCACTGAATGCCGACGAGAAGTAATCACCAGGGCTGTATCCGGGAAACATGCCATAACCCGAAATCTCACCACTGGCTACGACATTCCACTGTGGTGCTTCAGAAAGTGCGAGAAGTGTACCAGCCTTAAAACCCGTAAACACACGGGAATACGACAGGTAATAATTTGCACCATCAAGATCGAGCGACGCCGATCCGCCATAGTTGTTAAAAAAGAGTGATGCACGAATACCGTCAGAATAACCCCCCGGATTCAATGTCACAAAATTTGTACTCGACTGGCTCCATACATCACCAACCGTGTTCGATGCATAACACCTGTAATAATACCCCAGGCCATAATACAGGTTCGTGATGTCCGTATCAAATGCAGCTACTCCTGTAGATCCATTCGTATAACAGTTTTCCCAGCTACCCTTGTTTGTACCGCCATCAGACGTCCCCCAGAAAATATAAACATCTGCAGTAGTTCCTGTGGCACTGTAATAACCGTTCAACGTCGCCGAATTTGTAAATATACCGCTGGCGCCTCCGCCATTATCAACAGCCGGATATCCACTCGCCGGGAATGTCAGCAGAATGCGGTTATTGGAAGTATCCACAGTCACTACAGGAACCGCCCATCCATCAGCCCCCCCGCCAACAGGTTTTTCGACCACCCAGTTCACGTTGGTTACAGGATCCGGCACTCCAGACGGCCATGTCATGATCTCAAACTGCTGACCGACAGGATGGTCAAGACCATTCGGATTGTAAATATAAACCGTGTAAGTACCACCTTCAGATAAAATCAGCTGGT
>MHBM01000036.1 GCA_001804885.1 Lentisphaerae bacterium RIFOXYA12_FULL_48_11 | reverse complement strand
ATCCTTATGCCTATTTGTACCACACATATAATGGCGTGTTTGTCTTCGACGTTTCAGATCCCGGGAATCCGAGGGAACTTGCGCAGATCAGAGTTCCCCTTAATCCCGGGGATAGGGGGTTCCGTGAACTTGACATGAAGTCAAAAAATGGTCTCCGGATGCCTGTTCTTCCGTTCGACCCGAAGAAGAAAATGTACAGTCCGGTATGCGGTCTGGTGGCAACAGACGGCTACATGTATTTCACGGGTCTGTTTTCTGATCTGCACGTGTTTCATGATGAGAAAATTGTCAAGGTAGAGACAGGAAAAGAAACGCAGGCGGCGGTTGACAGAAAAAAGGCAGAGCTGAAAGCCGAAGGCGATTTCCACAAACCTGATTTTGAGGCAATGCAGAGCAAGGTGCATCCCCTGACAGATGGAAACAAAAAATCCACAAACATCAAACATTACAGCTGCGGCGGACAGGTTTATGCCGCGGTGGAAAAAGACGGGCTTGTATATGCAGCATGCGGAAAAGCCGGGATCCATGTTCTCGATGATAATCTTGATATAAAGGCAAAACATTCAACCAGGGGCTTTGCGATGGATGTGCAGATTGTCGGGAACAGACTGTATACCGCTGAAGGTTCCGGCGGGCTGGGATGTTATCTTTTAGACCGGGAGAAAGTATTTGAGATCGGGACATATGCTTCAAAATTCCCGATAAGGCAGATTCGGATTTCACCGGATCAGCGGTATGGTGTGATTCATGTCGGCGGAAGTAGTTATGAGATCATAGATATTTCCGATGCCGGAAATATGCGCCTGATTAGGACAGAGCGTGGCTGGGGAGGCCTTGTTTATTATCGTCAGATGTGCAACGGATTTATTGCCGGCAAATATATCTGCGGGACCTGGTGTGGCGGGCGGACATTCATGCTGGATTTAAGCGGAAATGAGCCGAAATCACTGCCTGATATCATGGGAATACTGCCGGACATGGAGGCAGGCGGGTACTGTTCGTGTGAAGAATATGCACTCCTTACCAGGGAGGGCGGATACTCATTTTTCAAGCCCGGCTTCGAAGGCAAATATGAAGATCTGCCGGTATACAGGATTGATGACGGGCCTGCTTTTTACGGGAAGCCGGCATGTCGCGGAAAGGTTCTTGCCGTGTGCAATAGAATCAGCGGAGAGATTGCTCTTGTTGATATATCTGATCTGACCAGACCGAAACTTATATATCAGCTCCAGATCAGCGGGTCTCCTGATTGTGCATTTATCGGAAATAAATCCGTCCTGATTCCTGCCGGATATCAGGGTCTGTTCAGTTTTGACCTTTAGCCGGCAAGCTTTCCGAACCGGTTGGCGATTGCAAGTGCCGGGTCAAGCGGGACCTGTGCACGTTTGACATTCTTCGTGATCTTAATAACCGGTGTTTTGCGAAGCGATTTCTTTTCAAATTGCGGAAGCCATTTTCTCTGGGCTTCAAGCATTTCGTCGACCATATCGCGGATTTCCTTAAGGGTAAGAACGGAAGATGTTAACGGATCCAAGGCTACAGCCTGCATTAACATTTCCGGATCGCCGGTAAGTGCTGCCTGGACGGCCAGTCCCTGAAGATTGACATTTGTCATGTTAAGTGCCGCAAGCTGTGGCGGTAAATCACCAATGACAACAGGATGTATGCCAAGGCGATCGACATAACATGGGACCTCCACACAACTGCCGCTGGGAAGATTTGTTATATAAGCATCGTTGCGTACATTACCATTCAACCGGAATGGAACGCCCGTTTCATGGGCCTCCAGAATGTGGGAGGCATATTCAGCGCTGCGAGGCTGAAGTGCCGTTGTCTCGATTGAAAGAGGATCTATCCTGGCAAACTTTTTTGCAAGATCTCGACAGTATTTATAATAGGCGCCGGTCTCCCCGCCAAAAGACGGTTCATCGCAGTATAAGTCCAGAGCTTTTTTGTTCTTTCGAAAATATGGAAGATATTCCGACAAATGTCCGGTACTTTCCGTCATGAAATAACCGAAGTGACGCATGACTTCAGCGCGGACTTTTTCGTTTGCATAATATTCAGGTTTCTCAAAGTTTCTGCGGAGTATTGGATAAAGATCCCTTCCGTGCTTTTCCAGTTTTAAAAACCACGCCATGTGGTTGATGCCAGCTGCCGTAAAATCAATCTCGTGCTTCTTGCATCCGGTATATGATGCAATCAAATCCATGGTTGTCTGAACACCATGGCAGAGGCCGACAAACTGCAGGTTTTTCACTGTACCCAGAGCCCAGCAGCAGATGGCCATGGGATTGGCGTAATTTAAGAGCAGGGCGTTCGGACAGAGCTCCTGCATATCCCTTGCAATATCCATCAATGCCCAGATATGACGAGCCGCCCTGAATACCCCTCCGGGTCCAACCGTGTCGGCAATACATTCATCGACACCGTATTTCATGGGAATCTCATAATCAATTTTGAAAGCATCCACGCCGCCTACCTGAATCATAACCAGAACATAATCGGCATCTTTGAGTGCTTTTCTTCGGTCCGTGGTTTTTGTAACCGTTGCTTTAATATTGTTATCTTTTATCATTCGCTGAACAAAATCATGCATCTTGTCCAGCCGTTTATGCGTTAATGCCATCAGGCAGTACTCGCTCCCGGCGAGTGCCGGCGTAGATAGAAAATCATTCATAAGGGTCTTGCAGAAAATCAAACTCCCCGCGCCTATTATTGCAACCTTTGCCATATCGAACCTCCTTTGTTTTATTTTTTCTGTGGGATGTTTAACACTTCCTCGGCCTTGTGCAGAAGATTTCTGGACATATCTGTCCGAACAACATCGGGAGATTTGCCGACCTTGAGCATTGCTGTTGCTGCAGCAGTTTTCATTGAGGGATCGGATAAAAACGTTTCCAGTGTTGTAAGGGCACCAATGGTATTTATTTTACCAAGGCATGAAATAACAAGCATCTTTTCTTCGACACGATCCGTTGTGCTCATGATTTCTTTACATATTTTGATTTTCCTGTCTGCAGGCATAGTTGTGTTTTCATCAACAAGTTTCATACAGCCGCGGAGCAGCAAAATCCGATGTGTCAGGTTTGATGTGCTGCTTGCATAAGCCAGCTGGTCCGTTACGGCGTCCAAGTCCTGTAGCGATGCAAGGCTTCTGGCGGCAGCGTCCTGTATATCCTTATTACTGTTCTTTATTCCGTCACGCAGAACATTCAGGACTGCGGGTCCGGACAGACAACCGCAGACCCTCAGTAATGCGCATTTGTTCGAAAGATCCGCCTCCTCCTTGAAGGCTGTGACAACCTGTGCCGCGCTCTGCTCTTTATTCTTGCTGCGGGTCCATGCAGACACAAGTGCCTTTTCTATCTCCTTTCGCTTGTGTTCATCCTTTACCCGGAACAGGAGTTCAATAAGCTCTTTGATGAACGTTTCGTTTACCAGTATGGATAGGGACTGTATGGACATGGTTCCAACAGTCTCATCTTCGGTCATCTTCAGGAGGAATGGAACGACAGAAGCATCATTTCTCAAGCCCAGTATGCGTATAATTTCAAGTTTTGCCGGGCCTTCAACTTTTAGAAAGTTATCTGCTATTGCCTGTGAAGTATTTCTCCCGCGAAGCCGGATCAACCCTTCCCTGGCTGCTTCCTGTTCTGCATTTATTGGGCTGGCAAGCGGTATCAGTAGAACAGGAACAACGGATTCATTACCCATTTTACCAAGTGCCTTTAACGATGCTACCCGTACAGCAGGATTCCGGCTTTCAGCTACCGAAAGAAGCGCCGTAAGAATTGATAGATCATCGTGCTGTGCCAGGACATCAATAAATCTGCTCTGGATATAGGCCGGGAGTTCCGGCAGGAGTTCTGAGAATGTTTTTGCTGCTGATTTTCCCTTGAACTCACCTGCCATCTGAAGACTGGCCACAAGGCATGACTCATCACGGCCTGTTAGTCCTTTCTTGATCAGCTTAAGGGCTTTCTTTTCATCAGAAGCCATTATTAATCCGCGATAAGCAGCAACCCTGAATTGTTGCGGTGTTTTCGAGGCATATATTTTCGAGTATATTTTATGGGTTGCTTTTTTATCACCGGATACTGCCAGTTCTGTTGCACATTTCAGCAAGGCATCGAATAGTGTTGCCTGCAGAACAGGCGATGAACCCGTTTTTACTGTGTTCAACGCTGCAATTGACTCCGGCCCGGCGATGTTTCCAAGTGCAGTTATGCTTGCCATCACGATCTGCATATCTGAATCAGACAGGAATTTTGCCAGCAACGCAACAGCTTCACGGTCACGGCGCATTCCCAATGTGTTTATGATCCCGACTTTCACCAGTCCTGATGTTTTGTCGAGCGCCCCTCGCAGGGCTGAACCGGCTTCCGGACAAGGTATAGCTTCGAGTGCATGACAGGAGGCATGTGAAAGCCTTTCTTCGCCGAGTAAAGACGCAAGAACCGGTACCGCGCTGGTGGTTCCGACTGCCCTCAACCGCAGACATGCATTGCATTTCTGCACCACGTCTGCCTGTGACTGTAAAACGGATATAAGATCCTGTTCTTCATCAGCAGGAGTATTAAGAACTGCAAACATCATCAAGAAAGGAATTAAAAAGAAGTTCAAATCTTTTATTTTCATTTGATGCATTTCCTTTCAAGAATGCCACTGGGGACGCGGTGTATAAGAAAGAAGACGATTTGCCTGTTGATCCCCCAGGAATTCATTTTTCAGAGGATCCCATGTCAGGGTCCGCTTCAGGGCCATGGCAATTCCACCTGTCAGAATTGTACTTATGGTTCTAAAGGCGGTCCCGGGTTCACACATTGTTGGTTGTCGTGTACGGATGCATTCCAGGAAATTCCCGGAATGACTGTTTGTATAATAAACACGAGTGTCGTCAGGCTGGATAGGTTCATTAAGAATATCTGCTGGATGGGAAACAATATTACTTCGATCAACAGAAATCCGTCCTTTTGTCCCGACAAAGCAGGCGCCTCCCTCTCCGCCCACACGTTCTCCAGGATAGGCGGTGGAGTGGAGTACAACACCATTGGAGAAATGATAATGAACATTACCATCTCTTGGCCGCCCGATGGCGCCAGCCGGATACGTTGTGTCTTCGGGTAATCGTGATGCAGCACCCTCATATTGTATTTCCACAGGTGCAGACGAATCGGGATTAATGGTCCACATGATAATATCGTAATGGTGAGGGCTCCAGTTAATGTCGCCGACAAAGAAACCCGGCAGGGTATGGCCGGCCGAACCTTCAAAAGGACGCCAGGGTAACGGGCCTAGCCAGAGATCCCAATCGAAACCATCCGGTACAGGTTTTGACTGGTCCGAAGTCCACGTGCCGGGAACAAATGCGCCGGGCTGTCTGAAGGCATACACTTCCCTGAGCTGACCTATGCGTCCGTTACGCACAAGTTCACAGGCCATACGGAACTTGCCACCGTATTCGGAACGTTGTTGAGTACCGGCCTGGTAAATACGTCCGAAACGTTTGAATGTTTCCACGACATTGCGGCCTTCCTGCACTGTGATGGCAATAGGTTTTTCGCAATAAACATCTTTGCCGGCTTTCGCCGCCATAATGGACATTGGTGCGGCCCAGTGATAAGGAAGAGCAAGGAGAACGGCATCAATGTCCGGCCTGGCCAGTACTTCGCGAAAATCATTGTAAGCCTGAACCCCGTTATAAGCTGCCTGTGCGTATTTCTCCGCATAAATCTGGTTGCAACGCTGATGTGCACGGTCGCGTCTTTCTTTGCGCACATCACAAACGGCCAGCACCTGGACATCCTCGCGGGCCATGTAACCGCCGGATACATAAGTCCAAGCACCACCCAGAAGGTGTCCAGTTCCCTGTCCTCCCAGCCCGATGAAACCCATCGTTGTGCGTTCGCTTGCAGGAAGCTGCCCATTCGAGCCAAGTGCGGCAGATGTAATAATATTCGGAAGGGACAATACTGATGGAATCCCAATGGCTAATTTACGGAGAAATTTTCTTCTGGTAATGGAATTCTTTTTATTCATAAGCCCTCCCCTGGTGAGCCGCTGACCTTGACTATTTTCTGAATGATATTACTTATGGCAAGCATGGTCTTGTAATTGATGGCCATTTTTTGTAAAAAAACGACATTATTGTTTGTGGAACGCGGGGACGCTATGAACGCAAAACAGATTCAACGCAATTTTATCAGGCAAGTAAGCAATTTTGACCGATTCAGACGCCTGATGGAACACCTTCCCGATGTTTACTTCTTTGTGAAGAACCGGAAAAGCCAACTCATGATGGGAAACAAGCTCTTCCTTGTGAAATGCGGCTTAAAAAACGAAATGGATATAGTCGGGAAAACAGATTACGAACTTTTCCCGGAAGATCGGGTTGAAAATTACCTTAAAGATGACCGTTATGTCATGGAGACGGGTAATGAAATAGTAAACCGGGTTGAGCTGGCTCCCGACCGCGATGGTTCGTTCAATTGGTTTATTACCACCAAAATACCTCTCTATTCAGAAAAGGGTAGAATTGTCGGACTGGCAGCCATTGCGAGGGATGGACAAAAAACGAAAACAGTCTTCCTGCCGTATTTTGAAATCACCAAGGCAGTCCAATATATCAAAGAACATTATGAACAACCCGTGGAAATAAAAACACTGGCTTCGCTTGTTAATCTTTCAGTCAGACAATTCGAACGAAAGTTTCATCTGGTTTTCAAAACATCACCCGCTACTTATATTGCAAAGGTTCGTGTCGAAGCAGCCTGCGAAAGGCTTAGGAATTCCAGTGAAAAGATCGCGGCAATTGCCCAGGATGTCGGATTCTATGACCAGAGTCACATGGTAAAGACTTTTGTAAAAATTATGGGGGTCTCTCCAACGGCGTATAGGAATAAATATCCCTGACAACGATATTTGTTCTGCCACAAGTGACAGAAGATAGCCTGTATCTACAAACTTTGCTTGAACTGACCATTGTTGACTTTCCTAGGAAATATGATAGAACGCTCAGCTTTTGAATCTGTTTATTCAATGATCAAACAGGAGAGCGGAATACAATGAAGAAGATGAATTCATATAAAATAGCACTTATAGGCGGAGACGGTACCGGGCCAGAAGTGGCACGCGAAGGTGTCAAGGTCCTCAATGCTGCAGCGTCAAAATTTGGTTTTAAACTGGATTTCACAGATTACGACTTTGGCGGAGCACGTTATCTCAAAACGGGCGAAACGCTCCCGGATTCAGCAATCGAAGAAGTAAGGAAACACGACAGCATATACCTTGGTGCGATTGGTCACCCGGATGTAAAGCCCGGAATACTGGAGTGCGGTATCCTTCTCAAAATGCGTTTTGCGCTGGATCAGTATATCAACCTGCGTCCAGTCAAACTGTACCCTGGTGTTGAAACACCCTTAAAGGACAAGGGCCCGCAAGACATCGATTTTGTCGTTATCCGCGAGAATACCGGCGGAATCTATACAGGTATAGGCGGCGTTGTCCAGAAAGGGACACAAAATGAAATAGCCACCCAGGTTATGGTATATGGCCGGCCAGTGGTGGACCGCTGCATGAAATATGCCTATGAATTCACAAGGAAACGTAACAGCAAAAAGAAGATGCTTACCCTGGTTCACAAATGCAACGTACTGACTCACTGCGGAGACCTCTGGGTTCGTTCGCACAAGGAAATGGGCGACAGGGACTATCCTGACGTAAAGCAGGATTATAACCACGTTGATGCCTGCACAATGTGGTTCGTGAAGCAGCCGGAATGGTATGATGTCATAGTTACGGAAAACCTGTTCGGCGACATAATAACTGATCTGGCGGCAATTATACAGGGCGGTCTTGGAATAGCGGCTGGTGGGAATATCAACCCGGAAGGCGTATCAATGTTTGAGCCTATGGGTGGGAGCGCGCCAAAATATACGGGTAAAAATGTTATCAATCCATTGGCGGCAATATGCGCTGGCGGAATGATGCTGGATACTCTTGGCGAAGATAAGGCGGCAAAGGCTATCGACAAAACGGTTACTGATATACTGGCGTCAGGTAAAATTAAGAGTCTGGCTGCGGGCAGAATGGGTTATTCGACAACGCAGATTGGCGATATGATTGCTGCGGCGTTGTAAGTTGTAAAGTCCGGAAAGCAGCATAGGAGCAAGCAAATGAGTAAGTCGTATACGGTTGGAATTGCGGGGGCGACAGGTGCCGTGGGAATTGAAATGATAGAAACGCTGGAGAAGAGAAACTTCCCGGTGAAGAATCTGCGCCTTTTTGCTTCTGAAAGGTCTGTAGGAAAGAAACTGCCTTTTCGGGGGCAGCAGATAACCGTTGAACTTCTTAAAGCGGGTGCTTTCAAGGGGATAGATTTTGCCCTCTTCAGTGCCGGAGCTTCGAGATCCAGGGAATTTGCTCATGATGCGGCAAAAGACGGGGCAATCGTTATTGATAATTCTTCCGCGTTCAGGATGGATGAAAATGTGCCGCTTGTGGTTCCGGAAGTTAACCCCGAAGATTGTTTCAAACACAAGGGCATTATCGCTAATCCGAATTGCTGTACGGCGATAATGCTTGTCGTTGTCTATCCTCTTCACAAGGTTAACCCGATAAAGAGAGTTATTGTTTCAACATACCAGGCTGCTAGCGGGGCCGGTGCCAAGGCCATGACCGAGCTTGAAGAACAAACCGCGGATGTACTGAAGGGCAACCGGAACCTGAAGATAGATGCCCTGCCTCAGAGAATAGCTTTTAACCTGTTTCCGCAGGTCGATGCATTTCTCGAGAATGGCTACACCAAGGAAGAAATGAAGTTCCAGAACGAATCACGCAAGATAATGCATGCACCTGAGCTGAAGGTAAGTGCCACCTGTGTGCGTGTGCCCGTCAAGAGGGCGCACAGTGAGGCCGTGAACCTTGAGTTTGAAAAGCCAATGAGTGCATCCCAGGCGCGGGAAATACTGGCAAAGGCCCCGGGCGTTCAGGTTGTAGATGATCCAGCTAACAGGCGTTATCCCATGCCTATTGACGCGACCGGCATGTATGACTGTCTTGTCGGACGTATACGCCAGGATATTTCACGTGAGGACGGTCGCGGCCTGGATATTTTCATCAGCGGCGATCAATTGCTCAAAGGTGCTGCCCTGAATGCGGTTCAGATTGCCGAAGTGTTAATCCGATAGTGTAAAAAAGATCTCTACCTGGCAGGTGGCAAACTGAAACCGGGCGGCAGTTCAATCTGCATGGTCTTGGCCATTTGCTCGAGACGCTCGATTATTTCCGCGCTTATCCTTATGGTCTTTGCCTTGATATTTGCGGCAGTAGACAGGAAGCATTGTTCACGAAGGATATTATATTTCCGCACGTATGAATTATAGACGAGTAATGAAACAGAACTTGTTACTTCATTATTCATGACAAGAAGAAGGTTTTTGGCAGCATCCTTGGATGTCTTGTCTGCCTTTGCCATGCCATCAAGCAGTATGTCCATTACGGCGCAGAAACATTCTTCCCTTGTCAGTTCAATTTCATTCTGAACCGGTTGTGTATTCTGCTGTGGAACGATTGTTGTATTAAAATCAGGATGTGCAGATTCCGGTTCAGACTGTTCAGGTTTCTTAAAGAAGGCTTTTGTTTTTGCAGTGAACAAAGGTTTTTTCAAGCCCTTGTACGAAATGTCGCTCCGGGCAGGCTTAACGGGTGCTGCGGGCCTGGCAGAAGAACTGCACCAGCGTGTTGAGATAGCTCTCTGACGCATTTGTGCCAGTCTTGCCTTATCTTCTTCGGATAACGTTACCATCCTGTCAGCCACAAACGTTCCTCCAAAAATACTGCCGTAATTGTATCAGATACCGCTGGTATTGAACATCAGGGTTGTACCCTGAATTTCGCTGTAAGGTTTTCCCTTACATGACCTATAGGGGATTCCCCTACAACGGCTGAAATTACTGATAGTTTGGCATACCAGGGATGGATGGACTACCTTCCCAGGGCTGGGGGGTATTCCAAGGTATATCTGTCTCCTGATCAATAGAAGCACAGCCTGATAAGTATAAGATACTTGTCAAAAACAGGACAGATATTATGTGAAATATGAAGGACCTCATGGAAAGGCCTTTACGGGAAGAATACAACGTCGCCTTCCTGAAGAGGCTGCTGTTTCCAGTCCACCAGTACATCCCCTATGGCGTGTTTATCCTTGGCTCTGATCTGGGTAAGTTTGACTTTAGCTATGAATATTTCCTGGGCACCGGTCCGCTTAATGGACATTACCACTCCGACGGGGGCAGGTTTAGTCGGTGCCGTGAGATCTTCGCCCATAGCTTCTTTGATGAAGGCTTCATCAAGCTGTATAAGGACATAATTCCATTTGTCATTTACCGCTACGACTTTCCCTTTTGTACCAGGTGTAAAGTTGTAAACTGTTTCCTTTGGACCCGTTGTATCCTCGGCCTGGGGTACAAGGGATTTCTTTGCAAATTCATCGCGTTCTTTTTTGACCTTCTTATAATCAATTTCAAGTTCCTGCAGCTTGGTGTCTACTTCGGCTTTCTGTTTCTCCATGTCTGAAGCTTTTTCTTCAGCAACTTTCTTTGCCGCTTCAGCTGCTTCCACTTTGGGCTTCATTGTTGCAAGTTCAGCTTCGGTCGTATCCAGCTTGGCTTTTGTTGTATCAAGATCTTTCGTGCGGACACGTAGCTCACTCTTGTTCTTGTTCAGGTCATTGATGGTATCAATCAATTCATCACGCACGATACTCAGCATTTGACGTGTGTCATTCAGGCGGGTCAGCTGTTCTGTTGATTTCTTGACCAGTTCGTCGAGCACGGCCTGCATGGTTCCTTCGCCGTCTGTTCTCTTGGCACCAGTTGTGGGGTCTACTTCGATATCTCCAAGCTGGTTCTTCTTATAGAGAGTCATCAGCTCGCCCTTGCGGTTGTTGAGATCGAACATACCTTTTGCACCAAGCTCCAAGTTGGGTGCATATTTTTTCGTCCAGAAATCGGAAACTTCAGGTGCCTTATCAATGAATTCCGGTGATGCCGGGGAAATGTCCTTGGCAGGGAGTGGTGCAGGTTGTTCAGGAGCATCTGCAAGTTTATCTTCGATCGTGGGGGCAAGCTTTATGTAGCCGCTGGTGAGAATCTGGTTTCGGGCAAGGACTTGTTCACGCTTGCCATAAACCATGTGTGCCAGAATGACCGCCGCTATGCTGAGCAGCAATAATACTATTACCAGTATCTTGAGAACTTTGCCCATCTAATGCACCTCTAAGTGTTGCGAAATTACGGGATGTTTCCGAAGGATGCAAGAATAAATATATAAAAAAGTACAAAAAAGCCACAACCGGTTAAACTTTTACATCCTGTGTAATACCGGATACTTGCTCTTGCAGCATCTTTGGCTTATCTTCTTCCAGTCCTTTTGTCAGTCCGTCTATCCTTTCAACATTAGATTCCAGCTTGCCGAACCTCTTCTGGGCTTCGGCAAATTTCTTCTGGGAGTTATCGAGATGCTGTCCCACCAGCTTGAAGGCTTCCGAAAAACTGCCGAACTCTTTTTGAAGACGGGATAGGTTCTCCAGTATTTCCCGGGAGTGTTCTTCGACCCGCATGCCCTTAAGCCCTAAAATGATTGTCTGGAGGTACGCGTAGAAACTGTTTGGCGAAACAGGAATTACCCGTTTCTTGAGGGCGTAATTGAATAGAGACATTTCTCCGCCAAACTCGGAGTCCTTGATGATGGTTTCATAGTAGACATTCTCCGCGGGAATATACATGAGGGCAAAATCAAAGGTGTTTTCGTCCATGCGGATATATTTGCTGGAAATTGCATCTATGTGGCCCTTGACGTCGTTAATAAAATGCTTCTTGGCCGTCTTTCTTTCATTATCATCAGCAGATGTAATAATCCGCTTGAAATTCTCCAGGGGGAACTTGGCATCAATCGGGACAAGCCCGAGATGAAGTATGATTACCGCATCAACAGTTTCCCCACCCTTGAACTGGTACTGGAGCCTGTAATGATCTGAGGGTAGAATATGGGTTAAAATTTCGGCCAGGAAAAGTTCACCCAGCGCACCACGGAGTTTTGGAGGTTGAAGTATTTCCTGCAGTTTCGAAATCTCCTTTCCCACTTCCGCCATGCGCCGCGACGATTCATCCAGCTGGCCCAGTTGCTGACGCACATCCCCGATAACTTTTGTTGTGCTGTCGAGCCGCTCCCCTACGGTCTTGTTCGCTTCCGACATGGACCGCGATATCTGGTCAGCCAGGGCCTGGACGGATTGGCCAAGAGAGTTACGCAGCGATTCAACGTTCTGGGTCGTCTGCTGGATGGAGGCATTAATCTGATTCTGCAGCATGGTGAGGCCGACGTCATTAGAGCTGGATGGGACGGATGTGCGGAAGCTCCGGATCACGAGAAATCCCAGAAGGGCCGCTATTATTATAATCAGTGCCAGAATGATGTACTGCATTTGACTTCAAATATACAGGGTAACAACATGTAACGGCAAGAAGGGAATCAGAGGGGAGTAAATCATTTGTTCTAAAACTCTTACTGGATAATGCAGGTCAACCTGCCTAATATCCCTGAGTTTTGAAACGTTTTAACAGCAGGCCCTGTTCTCAGGTATAGGTAATAATCGAGTGAACATGGACAGCCATCGGAAATACAAAGGGAATACAGCGGAGCGCATTATCTCCGAGTATGAAGGAGCTCTGCTTCGTTATGCAGGGTTGATTCTTGGTTCAGGCAGTCTGGCCCAGGACGCGGTTGAGGCAGCCTTTATCATGGTACTGAAAGATAGTGATAAAATGATGGGCCTATCGCGTGATCAACTCCTGGCGGAACTTTACAGAACAGTTCATCATGTGGCTGTAACAATAGCCGGTCGGCAACAGCTTTGCAGTACTGGTACAGATGTCATGGCGGCAGTTCGAAAACTGGAACCGGCAGAGCAACAGGTAATAATATTGAAGATCCTTGAAGGGAAAAGTAATGCCGAAATAAGCAGCATAGTCGGGCTGAGTGAAGAAAGGGTTGCCAGACTGCTGTATAAATCGGTAATGAATGTTACAGGCAAACTTAAAAAGGCGGGATTGCTGTGAACAGTGAACGAATAGAGAGTCAGATCAGAACCGAGAAAAAAATGGTGGAATGCGAAGACATTCAACCTCTCCTTTTTGATTACATGAGCCGTGAACTCGGCGAAGGTCGGGCGGCTATTGTGCGTGAACATTTGAGAAAATGCAGGAACTGCCAGATTCTTGCAAAAGACATGCAGGCAGCTGTAGATCTGCTCCATAAAACTTCAAAGGCCGGTTCTGGGAGCCCGGAACGTCTTTCTGAAAATCGCCGGAAAAAAATAATATGGGCATTTACCCATCCCATCATCAGCTGGATTTATAAGAACATTTTCATATTTTCCATTATAGGTGCTTTGATTGTGATCCTTACTGTGTGGATGTTTTCAAAGTTTCTTATTGAGCGCAGGTTTGCTCCGCTTCAAGGGGAACCTATTACCGTAATAATTGTCAATCACGGGCAGACAAATGTCGTGATAGGCGATACAAATATACTCAAATCTGTGGACCAGCAGTAGTCTTTAAAAAACATGTTCTGTTCGAATGTTTTAGCTTGGCATTCTCTATATAGTACTTATATTACAAAACGATGTTCATGAAAACCTATATGTACATTTTGCGTTTGGCTTTCTTGTTTGTATTCTCGCTGACAAGTTCTTCCATCGTCATGTTATCTGCGCCTGCACCTGCCGCGCCAAAACCCGCAGCACCTGCTGCCCCGGCTGTGGCAAAACCGTCTACGGCACCAGCTGCAAAAAAACCTGCCGCGCCAGCTCCAAAAGCATCTGCGGCACAGGAGATGGAAGAGGCCGCAGCAGCAGGAGAAGAGGAGCAGGAAGCGGAAATCGAGGATCCGGTCGATCTTGAAATAGCCTTCATGAAGGCATTAATAAGATCCCGGATGCCGGACTACGCGCAGAAAGCTCTCGACAAGCTTGTTCAGAAGAATCCCGATGCAAAGGCCCGCGCCAGCAGTATAAAGATAGATATTCTTGCAGGAGTTGGCAATTACGCCGCGGCAGAGGCTATGATCGCGGCACTGCCCGCAGATGCTCTTGAAACATGGATCATGAAATTATCTCTGGCTGAACACTATTACCAGGCCGGCAAAATGACTGAAGCTAAAGCCGGCTACGACTCGTTCTTTAAGAAATATGAAAAGGGACCTCCGGTTGGAATGGGCAAGTTTTACATGGAACAGGCATATAAATATGCACAGATGCTGATGTTCAAGAACGAGGAAAAAGCTGCTGTTGAGGCGTTTCGCTGTGTTCTGGTTGCCAATCCGCCGCGGGATATCGAATTCAAGATCCGCATCGACCTTGCCGAGCTCTGTGTAAAACTTGCCGAAAAAACCAAGGACAAGGAACGTGACGAATACTTCAAGAAGGCCAAAGAAGCATGCGATCCGGTACTCTGGAAAGATCCGGGAGGACCCCTTTTCGGCAAGGCGCTGATGATTCTGGCCCACATGGAAATGATCAAGGGCGATAAGAAAGCCGCCAAGAAGCTCATTGATACATATATGCCAATGCTCAAGGAGCTGGAGAAAATTCTCAAGGAGAACAACATTTCCCTGGATTTCAGCCCAATGGCCGAATGCCGGTACATGCTTGGTACCATTCTGGAAGAGGAAGGCATGGCGCTTTTGAAACAGGGACAGAAAGCAGATGCGATAAAGCTGCTTACCGAGGCGTTGACGCATTTTGTGAATGTGGTGGCCAAGTACCAGACTGGTCAATGGGCGGTTCCCTCTGGTAATGCACAGGACCGGATCGTGAACTTGATGAAAAAGGAGGGATATGATCCAAAAATCCCGGTATTCGATCGCAGTAAGATCATGATGGCACTTCTGAAAGAAGCACAGTCCCAGTTTGAGCAGAATCTTTTCAAGGAATCTGCCACCAAGTATCTCATATATATAAACAGTGCGCCGGAACACGATACTTCAGTGGCCGCGCTGGGAGAACTGGCCAAGTGCTACATGGAACTGGGGGATACAAACTATTTCCACGTAATTGCCGGTTATCTGGCCGAGCGATTCTGTATGCATGCGGATTATTCAGACAATGCCGGAAATGCCCTGTTGAGGGTTGCGGCGAAGGCCGACGAGAATAATAACAAGCTGCTTCGACAGAAGACCTATAATTATTACATAAAATATTTTCCTGAGCATAAGCGTGCGGCAGCCGTTCTCTACCAGTTCGGTGAAACCAAGGTTAAGGAAAAGAATTATGATCAGGCTATTGATTATTTCTCCCTCTTAACTACCAACGCGCTTTACATGAAATCCTCGGTTTTCTTTCCATCCCTCAGCAGGTTGGCTTACTGCTATTCAATGATGAATGATTATTCGAATGCCGTGCAGGTGCTTAGCAGTACTATCTCTGTATTACCGCCAGGCGTGGACGAACTTGAAGCGAGATACCGCCTTGGCGATACATATAGGCGCATGGACAGAATAGTGCCGGCAATCAATGAATATGTCATGTGCATCAATGCGGTCAATGGGACCAACAAGGCGGCCTATGCCAAGACAGTTGAAGATGTGACAAAAGTAAAATCCATAATGGAGAGCGTCCAGTTCTGGAAGGCTTACGGTTATGCCCTGCTCAACAAGGGATTTCCGCCGGAAAAACTGAAGGACTTCCAGCAGAAGGCCATCGACGACTTCACGAAGTTTGTAGCCGATTATCCCAAGTCAACCCTCTCGTCCACCGCTTTGAGTCGGCTGGGTTCCCTGCTGTATGCGAATGGTAAGTCCGACGATGCAAACAAGGTTTTTGACAGGCTGGTGAAGGAATATCCCGACGCGCCTGAATCCAAAGACGTGGTGTTTGTGCAGGGCATGAGCCTGATTGAGCTCAAGAAGATGGACAAGGCCATCGAAGTTTTCGGCAAGATGCTGGCCAACGAGAAGGCATTTAATGCACCCCAGTTCCTTCGGGTCGGAAACATCATGTTTGAAGCCGGGGAATATCCAACGGCAATCAAATTCTTTGAACGCGCTAAAAAACTGGGAACAAAAGGCCAAGCGGTGGACCGTGCTATCTGGGAACCGGCTGTGTTCGGCATGGCACGTTCATATTATGCCCAGGGTAACGTCGCTGAAGCCGCGAAAGCCATTGAAGAACTGTTTGCAAAGTTCCAGAGGACACCCCTGTTTGCCGATGCAAGTTTTATCCTCAGCAAATCATATGCTGATATGGGTTCGAAGGAGAATGACAAGATCAAGAAGGATCAGCTTTTTGTAAAGGCCAATGCTGCAATTGCAAAGGGAATGACTTCCATCACCAATGAGGCATCGAAATTCCAGGCTAACCTGCAAATTGCCGATGTCCAGATGATGCAGGGTAATAAAGGCGGGGCAACCGCGTCATACTTCCGTATGCTGAGCTTTGGTGACTGGGACAATGCTGATATCCGTCCTTTCATGGAAACAGCACTTGAGAGGGGCTTGCCTCTACTCAAGGAAAAAGAAATGCTCGAGGAAGTTGTCACGATAGGTACCAAATATCTTGAAGCATGTCCGCGAGGCCGGCTGATCAGAGAAGTCCGGAGAGCACGAGACGATGCAAAACTTAAACTGGCAATGAGCGGCAAGAAGGTAACCATAGATACGGAGAAAGCTCCGGAAGCCGCGCCGGCTCCGGCAGTACCCGCTGCTGATGCAGAGAAACCAGCGGATAAGGGATCTGAGGCTAAAGCAGCTACTCCTGCCGAGCAGGCGAAGTAGTTTTGTGAATATTTTAGGATTGTTGGCAGTGTGATTGAATGTGGACGTGATCAGAATTAAACGTCTGTGTTCGTTTAGTTGGATTGATAGATTGACGAGAGGAGTCCATGAAAACTACTGATATAATAAAAAGAAGTCTGGGACTGATACTGTTCCTGGCATTTGTTCTTACCGGCCTGAAAGCCGAGGCGGCGGGCGGGAAAATTCAGCTGAGCGATGGCCAGGTAATAGCCGCAAAGGAAATAAGATTCAAGAAGACGACGCAGGAATACATCATTACCATGCCAAATGGTACTGAACTGCCTATGTCAAAAGCCCGCGTAAAAGCGGTGGAAATAGACAAGCCGGCACAATATGATCAGGCGGCTGCCGCGGTAACAAGCGGAGCAGTGGATCAGGCCATACCGATACTTGAGGAAATGTCCGCTGCCTGTTTCATGCTTTCTCCCTGGGATGCCAGATGTATTGATCTGCTGGGATTTGCCTACAGGAAGAAAAATGATAATCCCAAGGCGGCCGCGACATATAAGAAATTCTATACCAGCATTGCAAATGCTTCATCAATCACAACGGATATGCAGAGACGGGCTTGGGATGCTTTTATTGCCGTTGGTGACAAAACAACGCTGAGCCAGTCCGTTGATGCGGCCATTGCAAAGGGCTCCAGGGAAAATGCCGCGGCAGCTCATATAGCCCGTGCCGACATGGCAAAGAGTGAAAAGAATCTGCAGGATGCTTTGCTGGATTATCTCAGGGTGGTGCTTGTGTACGAACAGGTGAAAACCATTCAGCCGGAAGCACTTTATAAAACGGCACAGTGTCTGGAAGAACTCAGGGATCCCCGTGCAGAAGACTGGCGGAAAAAGCTGATGGCCGATTATCCGCAGGATCCGTGGGCTTCAAAGAAGTGATGTAACTTTCGGAAAAATCTCTTGATAACAGAGCGTTATATACTGTAATAGTGCGCACACAACAAAAGGAGTAAGCAGTTATGCGTAAAGTTCTCGTTTCAATCATGTCGGCAGCATTTGCCTTCTTTCTCGTAACATCCATTCAAACCATAGCAGCAGATGCCGCTGCACCTGCTCCTGCTGCCAAGGCCGGTGAAATGGTGGCCAATCCTGCAACACCCGCAGCGCCTGCGGCTGGCCAAGCAAGTAGCGGTGGTGGTGGCCCCGGCTTCCTTACCATTATTTTGTCTGGTGGTTTCATTGGTATACTAATTTGGTTGATGTTGTTCGGGTCTCTTGCTGCTTTGATCTATTTCTGGACTGACTGTGCCTTGATGATCAGCATCAAACGCGTAATGCCTACCACGCTTGTTGAGAAAGTGACGCAGGCTATGGAAGAAGGAGATGTATTCAAGGCTCTTAAGCACTGCGAAGAAGAGCCGGGGCCGCTGGCAAACGTCTTGAGTGCAGGTTTCTCAAATGTTGATCAGGGGTTTGAAACCATTCAGGATATGATCAGCGCGGCAGCACAGATGGAAAGCGAAAAGCTGACAGCGCGTACGTCCTGGCTTAATCTGGTAGCAAATGTTGCCCCGCTGCTTGGACTGCTTGGAACGGTGCAAGGTATGATTTTCGCATTTGCCGCCATGGCCACCACTACAGCAGGTGCTGCCCAGCAGGCCATGCTGGCTCTTAACATTGCTCAGGCCCTTTACACGACGCTTGCCGGAATGATGGTGTCAATCCCTGCCCTTATGGGATTCAATTATTACAAGAATGTTGCGGCAAAAATCGTGCTCGGAATGGAGGCCTTGACAATGGATCTGGTCAAGTCTCTGCGTAATGTCGAAGTTGTTGCAGAAGAATGACAATTACATGTTTTGTTTTAGTCAGCCCAGGAGAAAAATCAGATGAAACGCGCCGAGCCAATTAAAGGTATCAACCTGACTCCTCTGATTGATATTATCTTCCAGCTTATGATCTTCTTTATTTTCACGGTCAAGGCAGAAGAAAGTACCCTGACTGAGGGTATTAAACTCGCCATGGCTCCGAACGGGCAAACCGTGACGAAAAAGGATCCGCGCGAAATAGTTGTGGAAGTCAGCGCCGATGGAAAAATCCGGATACAGAGAACTGTTCTTTCCACGAATGTGTTTCACTCTGTAATGGCCAAAGCTGTCAGTGAGTACAGATCGGACCTTCCTGTGATTATTGTGGGAGACAGCACGGTACAGCACAAATACGTGAGAAAAGTGATGGACATATGCAGTTCGGTGGGTATCTGGAAGCTTAAATTCATGGCGCTTAAACAATTGGAATAGCAGCGAAAAACCCAGCGTGTCTGCCCCCGCAAGATGTTTTTCCTAATAAGTGTATGTGGGGTATCGTTTAGAAGGTAGAGAAAGGCAGGATACAATGTCTAAGAAAAAACAACGATATGTTGCTCCAGATGCGGACGAAATGAATATTACCCCCATGGTTAATGTGATTTTCCTCTTGCTGACTTACATGGTCATAACGTCAAAACCGCCGGCGTTGTTTGCCCATCTTGATGTCAGTCGCCCTCAGGCTGATCCAAATGCGATTAACCAGAAAATACAGGGAATGGTTGAGGTGTCTGTATTTGCTGATGCGTATGTCATTCAGGGTAAACGCGTGACTTTGGACGGGCTCAAGAAAACATTGAAGCAGCTAGGCGACATGGACCCAAACCAGACCGTCATGATCAAGTGTGCTTGGGATTCTCCGCATGAAAAACTGATAGGGTTACTTGATGCTTGCAACTTGTACAAGTTGGCGAATCTGTCTGTAATGAGTATGTAGAGGGCATGATGCAAACGAAGTTGGGGGATTTATTGATAAGGGTGCCGCTGAAAGAGCGGTGGCGGAGAA
>MHBM01000035.1:0-19685 GCA_001804885.1 Lentisphaerae bacterium RIFOXYA12_FULL_48_11 | reverse complement strand
GACACCTGCGCCTTTTCTGGGCACAGGCGCAGGGGCACGAGGCAACGGTTGGTGGCGTATGGATGATGGAAACAGAAGAACCGGAGTCGGAACAGGCTGCCTGGAAGCCGCCGGTACGCATCACTGATGGTGTAATGATGTGCAAGCTGCTGGTTCTTTCTTCCGGCGAGTGGGTGCTGCCGGCCTCAACCTGGCGCAAAACAGACAACAGCGCGAAGATGGTTGTCTCTGAGGACAAGGGCAGGACCTGGTCCATCCGTGGCGCCTGTCATGTTCCTGAAAAAGACCGCGAATTTGATGAACACATGTTCATTGAACGCAAGGATGGCTCGCTCTGGTTGCTGGTTCGGACAAAATACGGCATTGGAGAAAGTATTTCAAAGGACCGCGGGAAAACGTGGCCTGTACTGGTCCCTTCGAAGATTATGCATCCCAGTGCGCGATTCTTCATATCGCGTTTGGATTCAGGCAACCTCCTCCTGGTCAAACACGGTCCAATCGACAAGAAGACAGGTCGATCGCACCTGACGGCTTATGTTTCAAAAGATGACGGCGCAAGTTGGCAGGGCGGATTGCTGCTCGACGAACGTAACGGGGTTTCGTACCCGGATGGTCAGCAGGATAAAAATAGACTTATCCGGATCATTTATGACTACAGCCGCACAGGCGATAGACATATTCTCATGGCTTCATTCCAGGAAGAAGATGTTCTTGCCGGCAAGGATGTCTCAGGCAAAGTCAATCTGCGTCAGCTGGTGAGCGCCGCCACCGGTGGCCTGCAGAAGACTAAATCTGCAAAATAAAGACAGTAAAGAACAGACTCTGCCTAATTGAAGTTGGCTCCACGAACAAAGATTGACTAGATGGTAATGTATAGTAACATAGCTATACAAATCAACATGGAGATGTTTATATGAGAACAGTCCAAATGACACTTGATGAGCATCTTGTCCAGACAGTGGACAAGGTTGTAAAAAACATGCACATGACGCGTTCAGCTTTCACGCGCAAAGCGCTCCAGCAAGCCATCGAGCGGATCAAGACGGAGAGTCTCGAGGAGAAACATCGCCAGGGGTATCTCCGCAAACCAGTAACGGCAGATGAGTTCGGTGTGTGGGCAAAAGAACAGAAGTGGGGTGATGAATGAAGCGAGGCGATGTTCGGTGGTACAAGTTCGAGAAACCAGACAAAAATCGCCCCGTTGTCATCCTGACTCGAGACTCCATCATCCCTCACCTGAGCGAGGTGACCATCGCGCCAGTGACCTCAACCGTTCGGGATATCCCCAGCGAAGTGCTGCTTAACAGGGAGGATGGAATGCCGAGAGGATGCGCAATTAACTGTGATCATCTGCAAACCGTTGCCAAAGGGAGAATCGGATCCCTAATCACAACTCTTTCTCCCTCTCGGATGAGTGAATTGCGTACCGCTATCGCTTTTGCAATCGCCCTTAATGAGTAAATCTGAGCCAAGTTTCAAGTTTTTGAACGTGATTCTCGAGCCCAGCGGCTCTCGAACGCGTTAAAATGACCTTCGGGCCACAAGATCGCATATTGACGTTATTCGATCGATAGGGTATAGGTAGTACGAAAAGGAGATCGATATGAACACTGTAACAGTATCGCCCAAATATCAGGTAGTTATCCCCAAATCAATCAGGGAACGAATTCACATTGTTCCAGGAGAACAACTCCAAGTCATTAGTTTTGATGATCGGATCGAACTGGTTCCCGTGAGGCCCATGCGCGATATGAGAGGATTTCTAAAAGGCATGGACGCCAGTTTTGAAAGAGATGAGGATGATAGAGTATGAATATTGTCGATACATCAGGATGGATTGAATATTTCTTCTCAGGCACAAACGCATCTTTCTTCTCGAAACCCATAGAGGATACTGAGCATCTGATAGTTCCGGTTATTTGCCTGTACGAGGTATTCAAAAAGACAAACATCGTCGCAGGAGAAGCACAAGCATTACAGATTATCGCACAGATGAAACAGGGCCATGTAGTCGATTTGACGGAAGATATAGCCCTGCGCGCATCTCTTATCAGTATCCGTCATAAGTTGCCAATGGCTGACAGCCTGATCTATGCAACTGCCTGCGCGCGTAATGCGCTCCTCTGGACACAAGATGAACATTTTGAGAGTTTATCCGGCATTAATTACAAAGATACCCGAACGAACTCCAGCAGGCGACGTTGAAACCAGCGCGCATAAGGAGTAATATTCGTTCCTAAAGAAATAGAAATTGAATCTTTATATAAAAAAGGGAGAAATCATGAAGAAATCATTGGTCGCACTAAGTATCATTCTGGCACTTGCAATTCAGTCAGGGATGTCCTATGCGGAGAATTCAACCGATGGCGGCAAGACGGTTGACCGTAAAGAAGGAATACGAAAGAAAACAGCGGAAGACAGGAAGAACTACTCAACAGAGCAACTGCGTGAGATCGAAAATCTCTATCAGGTAGCCAACAAGCTGTGGAAAACCCCCGAGGCTAAGACAAGCCTGAAAGTGCTCATCGAGAAGTACCCCAAATCGAACAGGACGGGATGTGCGGTGCAATACATGGGCCAGATGTCCAGCGGGGAAGAGAAGGAAAAGTATTTGAAGCTGGCGATCAAGGATTTCAGCGACTGTTACTATGGCAACGGTGTCCAGGTTGGAGCATACGCGCGGTTTTACCTGGGCTATTACTACAAAGATAAAGGTATGGAAAAAGAGGCGAAAGCCCTGTTTGACGAAATCAGGAAAGACTATCCAGCCGCCATCAACCATAAAGGCAAGCTACTGTTGGACATCCTGCCAAAATGAAGCTCAAGACCTCTATTTTATCACGCTATACACGAAAACAGAATTGTATGCTTCCTTTTGATGTAATATATTTAAGATATGAAACATATTCTCAAAGTGGATGTGCTCAAAGATTATAAGTTGCGTCTTGAGTTTGCTGACGGTGTGTCAGGAATTGTGGACGTCTCTGCTTTAGTCGGCAAAGGTGTCTTTGCTTTGTGGAGCGATTATGCTGAATTTCGTAAGGTTCAGATTGGTTCATCAGGGGAATTGGTTTGGCGAGATCAGGTTGATCTATGTCCCGATTCCCTTTATATGAAGATTACCAAACGGCAGCCCGAAGAAATGTTTCCTAGCCTCAAGCTGGAGACTACTTGTGCCTGAGATTTCCAGATTCTTTGGAATTATCATTAAGATGTTTTTTGATGATCACAACCCTCCGCACTTTCACGCATTTTATGGTGAACACGAGGTATTGATTGATATTAACCATCTCTCTGTTTTTGCAGGTTCTCTTCCGCCAAGAGCTTTGGGCCTCGTCATCGAGTGGGCGACATTACACCAAGAGGAGTTGCTCAACGACTGGGTACTGGCCAGAGATTCACAACCGCCAAATCGAATCGATCCACTACAATAAGCAACCGGCAATTCTTTGCAGTAGAATATAACTTTTAATAGATAACCAGTTTTGCTGATTTTGGGGCGAATGGGGCGATTCGTATGTTGTTTCGTCCCGCCTTAAGATGTTTGGTTATATCAAGTCTGAATGGTTTGTCGATGAAACCGCCGGCAAACTGGTCATTTACCGAAATATTCGCTGCAGCTTCCGGAACAAGTTCATCCAGTTCGATGTAAATTCTCGATTTGGCTGGATCCACGGATGCCGGGATGTCGCACTGTCCGTGGAAAATATCTGATTTAACAGGACTTACCGTCAGTTTCTTTTGTTGTGTTGGCGTGGGATCAGGATTCGCCGGTTTGTTGTCACGCGTTACTGCAATTTCCTGCACCGGCTTAGAAGCTGCTTCAAGCCGTACCGGCAGATCACGCTTCTTTGACTGGAACACCACCAGTACGCTTTCATCAGGCTCGAGGGTTAATTCGAAATCGACGTTATCACCGTTACGTTTATAGGGAATGGAATTGATCTCATTGCGCATGGCATCCCATATTTCCGGTGTTCCCTCCGCAATTGCCTGCAACCTTAATTTCCGTGCTGAGCCCTCATGGTTCTGGTTACAGACCAGGAAGACATCACGGTTCTCCTTGATGCGGTGAAGAACATGCAGCCAGTTGCCGGTATCACCTTCCAGCACCTTCAGAACGGGGGGTATTCCGGCTTCCTTCTCAAGAACCTGCGCGATATCGCCGGCTGTCGGTTTTTCGCAGAGGAAGAATGATTTTCCACCCTTGCTGTTCTTCATGCACACGGTTGTGCCGGGTATTGACGGGCTGTTCCAGATGGAAGTTGTAAGACTTGCAATGTCTGCAGAAGTCCTGCCAATGGTGGCTGATTTCGAAGGTAGGAAGCCATATCCGACAACAATACCGCCTTTTTCATAAAATCTTTTTACTTTTTCCAGGGTTGCGTAAGGTATTACCTCGGCTGGGGGTACTACCAATACCTGGTAACGTTCCCTGTGAAGTTTGATTTCATTGCCGGACAGAGATGCGTCGTTTTCAAACACTTCGAAGGGAAGCCAGTCACAGTCATACACGGCATCCTGTATTGCAGATGTCATGTCCTCGGGAGTGATTAATTTACCGACATGCTTGGTATTGCCTCCGAACAGGATTGCGATCGGGCATACATGCCTGCCGCCTGCCAGCAGCAGTGAAAGCCTGCTAGTATAGTCGGCATAAACCCGATAGAGCGGATATCGCGGCTCATAACCTCCATTGTAGAAATAAGGCGGGCAGTCTGTGTCATATGGTGCCCGCGGATTAAACGAGTGGGGAATCATGAAGTTGACACCGCGTACCTGCATCTGGTCGGTGAGCCATTTCATTTCAGGATAAGTGATTTTCTGACCATATGCCCCGAACATCTCACACATTGTGATGTCGTCGGTTTTGTTAAATACGTGGGTTATCGAACTGCCGAGCTTGGGGGTCTGGTAAATATTGTGTGGCCGCTTACCGGGATACATCTGCTGGCATACGAGGTCTATACCGCCCATATCGCTGTATTTCTGGAGACGCATCATGTCGCCGGCACAATAGTCGCGATGAACATATAGATAACCATGTTCCATGAAATGACCCATTGATATAACATTATGCTTCCTGCACCATTCTGTTGTGCGGCCATACATCTCGCGCCCCCAGGTTTCTGCAAATGCGTCAAGATACTGGAAACGGGCTGCAGTCTGTTCGTCACCGGCCAGTTCGAACTTGTAGGCGACATATGCTTTCTTCCAGTCCACGCCCCAGTTCCTGAGTGTTGCATTGAGTTCAGTACCCCAGTCGCCGAGAGTCTCAGGTTCGTCGTAGAAAAAGCCCGGAATGGTTTTCCCGAAATCACTGCCGAACCTGTCATAATGCGGCTGGTAGACCGTTTTGATGAACCAGTCAACGCAGTCGCGACTGGCACCATCGACGCTTAGTTGTTTGCCGCGGTGCTGGCTGAGGCCCGGACCCTGGACATGTGTAAATTTCATTATTTTCCATTTACCGGCCGGAATATGCCAGGAAAGCCTGCCGTTCTTGATATAGCGTTTCAGGTCAATAAGTGTGCTGCCGTCAATTTTTCCATCTGCATTCAACTTGCCTGCCAGGGAAGCTACATATTGCTCACTGCAGTGACCATCAGCTTCGAACAAACGATCACCTTCGGAATCGGTACCATCTGCCGCAAGACGCTTTGCCGCGTATTTAGGTGGGACGTTGCCACCGATGCCCTGACTTGGCCACCACTTTTCGTCGAAGATCCACATCTTGAGGTTGTTTTTCTTTGCTGCCTCGAGGCATATGGCGAGATCCCGATACCATCCTTCGCCGAGCCAGTCATTGTGCGGACGTGATTCGGCAGTGAAACAACCGTTACCGCTTTCGGTCACTTTCTCAAGATACGTTTCAAGACGTTCCTTACTTTCGTCGCCATGGAGCCAGAAGAGCGGACCGGTCAGTCGCTTTGCTTCCATGGGCAGGTTTTTGAACTGGTCTTCCAGTTTGTCAAAATTTCCGCCCAGAACAGAACGCCCTGTCACGGCGAGAATAATACACAGCACGATGGGAAGTATTGAATATTTCATCTTCTATCCTTTCATTGATTCAGATTAATTGTAGAAACCGAATTCGTATGCAGCATCATACAGCGCCACGATATTCTGGGCCGGAACACCGGCCTGGATGTTGTGAACGTTGTTGAAGACGTATCCGCCGCCAGGTTTGAAAGCTTCGAGATTCTTGCGGACATCCTCCCTGACTTTTTCCGGTGTGGCAAACGGCAGAATGTGCTGGGAATCGCAGGCGCCACCCCAGAAGGTCAGTTTGTCGCCGAAATCTTTCTTGAGCTGTACGGGATCCATGTTGTCGGCGCTGATCTGGACAGGATTGACGATATCAACACCATTGTCTTTAAGCTCGGGCAACAGCGATGTGCATGATCCGCAGGTGTGATACCAGATCTTTGCACTTGTAAGGGACCTGATATACTGGACCAGCTTTTTCTGACGCGGCTTGACGACATTGCGGTAAAAGACGCCGGAGAAGAGAGGTCCACTTTGGCCGGCAAGATCGTCACCGATCATAATCACATCGGCCAGATCACCTATTTCCGCCATGAAACATTTGTAGTAGCCCATCCAGTATTCCAGCGTCTTATCAAGCAGTGCTTCGCAGAATTCAGGCTGTTCAATTGTGTCTACGAACCACTGTTCAAGTCCGCGCATGTACCAGCAGATTTCGTAAACAACGCCCCCAATGCCGGTGCTTATGGCGTAAGGCGTTTCATTCCTGAGCTTCAGGGCCTGTTCACGTAGGCCGGTGAAGCGAGTAGGATCATCACCCTTCGGGAAAGGATAATTCTTTACATCCTGGACTGTTGCCTCTGCGAGCGGGTTATATGAAATATCCATGAAGAGCTGCTGATCCTCGGGGGTGGACCAGACTATGCCGAACTCGTCCTTGAGATCGAGCCATGACCTGCCATTGCGAGTGTTCTTTTCAATTCCTCCCTTGAAGCTGTCAGGTCCGTGTGCCACCACGTAGCGGAAATCAACGTGAAAGCGTTTTAAGATCTCTTCGCAGGGTTTGACGAGCTGTTGAACTGGGTCAAGTATTACAATCTGATCCTTGATGCCGAGGTATTTAATCAAGTCAGCATAGGCGATCCTGTGTATGCCGGTTTGGAATCCACCCAGGTCAATAGGGATGCGATCGGGTTCCTGATGGTTTAGAGCTTTAAGAACGCGTTCCCGTGAAGTCATTGTTTCTTTTTGTTTCATGGTGATATGTCCTTTATGACAGTATTAAATATAAATAGGATCATAATGACAATGGACAGAATGATAAAAGAGTAGTACTTTCTGACACCAGCATGAAGCATGATCTGACATACTTCTACCGCTATCTGCCGTTGAGTCGGAAAGACAGGCAAAGTCCTATCCATGTAATTGCAGGTGGTTATACGCTTATCCCTCCGGCAATGCCTTATCCCCCGGTAAAACATCCGATGGATCATCAGATGTCATGGGACCGTGGTAGAACCCTGTCCGAACATCAGATTGTCTACATCACCCGTGGTACAGGTGAGTTTGAAACCGAGGCGTGTGGAGTTCAGAGAATTGAAGCCGGCAAAATGTTTATCCTTTTTCCCGGAGTATGGCACCGCTACCGGCCTGACGGTCAAACCGGATGGGACGAATACTGGATTGCTTTTCAGGGTCCCGGTATTCCCGGATTACTTAAAGAACATGGTTTCTCCGTAAAAGAACCATTGATGGATGTCGGTGTACAGGATTTTGTTCTTCACGAATTCAGGCAGATTGTTGAAGAGCTCAATCATGAAAAAGTCGGGTACCAGCAGGTTATTGCGGCACGAACAGTCCAGGTCATGGTAAACACCCATGCGGCAATAAGACGCAAGGAATTTGAGGGAACCGATATCCAGCGAGTCATTGCAAAGGCGAAAAATCTCCTGGCTGAACAGATCGAGGTGAGTGTAAACGTTGAAGAACTGGCATCAAGCCTCCATGTAGGCTATTCCTGGTTCCGGCGGATGTTCAGGCAATATGTCGGGATGCCGCCTGCGCAGTATCAACTTCAGCTAAGGCTGAACAAGGCGAGGGAATTGCTGTGCAATTCAACGCTGCCGGTTGGAACAATTGCTGAACAGAATGGATTTATCTCTTCGTACTACTTTGCGCGGGTTTTCAGAAAGAAATTCGGAAGATCTCCAAGTGCTTTCAGAAAGAAAAGCCGGTGATTTTCTTCACGTTATTCGAAACTTTTCATTACATTTGGAGGGCCACGCGCCGTCGTGGCCATTTTTTTGTCTATAACATGTCTTTTTCAACAGCTTCTACAGGTCTGCCCCTTCTCCCATTTAAATGACCATGTTGACTATATAATATAGTCATGATATCCTATTGTCAGAAAAGGAGAAGTTATGACAACGTTAATGGCTTCAGATTTTAAGGCGCGATGTCTGGCAATAATTGAAAAGGTGCACAGCAATGGAGAAACCGTGCTGGTGACGCGGCGCGGCAAACCGCTTGTCCGTGTGTTGCCGGCAACCGAATGTCCAGCCCGTTCACGAAAACTAGGAACATTGACGGGAGAAGCCACAGCAAAGGGCGATATTGTCCACGCTGGTTTCGAACATGAGTGGGAGAGCATAAAATGACTCTTCTCCTTGACACGCATGTCTGGTTCTGGGCTCTGGAATCGCCGGATAAAATAGGCAGAAAATGTCGCGCGGCACTTGAATCTGCCGAAAACGTCCTTGTTGTGGCGACAATCTCAACGGTGGAGTTAGGACAACTCGTGTTGGCTGAGAAAATCAGGTTCAAGAGTACATTGGAGTCATGGGTACGCCGTGGAACGGAATCACTGGGACTGCGGACTACAGAACTTTCGCATGCGATAGCACTTCTCGCTTACGCTCTGCCCGGAGTATTCCATAAAGACCCTGCCGACCGCATCTTGGTGGCAACCGCGATACATCATGGTTACACCATTGTCTCTGCCGATGAACGTATTCTCGCGTATCCACATGTCATGTCAATGGACGCACGCCGATAACCGATATTTTTTAATAATGGCGGATTTATTAGTTTATTAGGGTCAGATGGTTTTCTTTCTTCCTGCTATTTCTCGAGGGTTTTCAGGAAAAAGTTTGGGAAATCGCCGACTGCTTTCAGGAGAAAAAACCGCTGAAGATCAGGGAAATAGTCCTTCGATACCTTTTTGAATATTTTCCAACGGAACCGCTTCAACGCGGTCCGCGATTTGGTAGCGCAGGGACCCCGGATATAGAATCGCGACACGTTCAAGGCCGATGTCATCCAGCGCGATTCGTATTGATGGCGTTTCCCATGAAATACTGTCATTGCAAGAAGGATTTTCTTGGTTAGTCGTTATATGTTATTTATCAACGTACCGCTGGCATCCCAGCCCGTGGCTGGGTAGGGAGGTGGGGACTCAAAGCGGGTATTGCCACTTGTCTTGCACCGCTTCAAGAGGCAGAGCCGTGACTTTGGGTGCAAGGGAATAAGTTCGCTCTCCCGGATAGATTACCCATACATGTTGTAACTCAAGGTCTTTCAATGCGCTGGAGATGGATGGTGTGAGCCGTGGTGCCTCCGAGTATTTGACCTCAATGGCCCAGTTCTTTCCGTGTTCCTGCCAGAACAGATCTACCTCGGCGCCGGAGTGAGTGGACCAGAATGCCAATTCCTCGTTGCGCTTGCCTATGACTCGTGCCGCGATTTCGAGGGCAAAACCTTCCCACGAAGCACCAAGCTTATTGTGTGTCATCAGGTCTTTATTTGCACGAATAGCCATGAGGCTATGCAACAGGCCCGAGTCACGAACATATAGCTTCGGCCTTTTTACCAGTCGTTTGCCGATGTTGACATACCACGGTTGAATCTGGCGGATCATGAAGGTGCCTTCAAGAATATCAAGGTAGCGGCGGACAGTCATATCCGAAACACCGAAGGATCGCGCGAATTCGGCGTGGTTCATTATCTGCCCGTGATAATGGCAAAGCATTGTCCAGAATTTTCGTAATGTTGCCGATGGGATTGTGATACCCAGTTGCGGAATGTCGCGTTCCAGAAATGTGGCCACGTACTGTTCCCGCCACAGGTAGCTTTCTGCGTCAGTTCTGGCTGTATATGCGCGTGGCAGCCCGCCCCTGAGCCAGAGTTTACGCCATTGGTTCTGGCCTATATCGTTCAGGCGGAACCCGGCGAGTTCGTGGTAGGCAATACGGCCGGCGAGTGACTCTGCAGACTGCCTGATCAAGTCTCGGGACGCACTTCCAAGTATCAAGAAGCGCTGGTCTTTTCGCGTATCAACAAGGTGCCGGATTACCGGAAAAAGGTTCGACGCGCGTTGAATCTCGTCAATTACAATTAAGCCTGAAAGCGGTTTGAGCGCCAGTAAAGGCTCAGCCATTAGTGCCAGATCCTGAGGGTTTTCAAGGTCGAAGAAATTTTCTGCTTTGAATTCAAGGGCCAGGGTTGTTTTGCCTGACTGACGCGGACCAAGAATAGCTGTTACCGGGAAAGTCTTGATCAGTCCGGTTAGCGCTGCCTTATCTGTTGGTCTCCTGATAATCATGGGCCAATCTTAATATTAAGCATTGAAATGTCAACATATTATGATGATATTTCAATGTATGTCCGGTCTATGCTTCTTATAGCACAGGTAATTGCACGATAAATTAGGTTGCTCGGTCGTTATTTCGAATAATGGCAGTTGTGTTCGAAGTGAAACTAGTGGAGGGTGGGGTGGCCTTTTTTTGCGGAGAAGCCGGTCCCGACTTCTGGAGAGTCAGGATATTTTTGCACGCCAGTTCACCTGTAGTGTGCGCTGTCCACAGCGTATCCTTTCAACTGCCGTTTCTCCGGCAATTCTGGCAACAAAATACCGTCTGCGGTTTCCATTCCGAGCGGCCGCGGAAAAGAAATGGAGATTCTGCCCACATTTTTGAATTACACTCGCCGCTGATTTTCTTCACGTTAAATGGCATGGAAAACAAACTCATGTACCTGAACGAATCGAAAGAATAACCGAGACAATCTCAAAGTACATTGTACAAGTCTGACCCTACTCTACCCTTTTCGTAAACTGTTGCGCTAGATAATCCTTGATATCGTTAGCCGGCAGGAAGTAAATCGCGTCCATTTGTGTGTCGTTACCCCCGGTGCCAAATATCAATCCTTCTGTTGTCATGATGGAACGCCGAATCGTTGTTTCAGGTTCAAGACGTAACGGAATCGTATACTTCAGGCCCTGCTTGTTATTGAGCGTCAACATGAGGCCTGCATTACTATTTAATGCGCATTCTATTGATAATGTCTCCGGCAATGATATTACAGCCGGTGTAATATCCGAAAAAGCAGTATTCTTGTGGTCGATTCGGGAGTATTCCGTGTAGATACTTTCGGCCTGAGTCGATGAACGCCATTTTCTGGTATTGAAATTGTAAACCGTACATTTGCCGTTATGGTTGAGAATGAAGACATCTCCATTGGGTTCCACGTGTTGAATGAAGTAGCACGTTTTGGGTATATCCAAAGGTGTTTGGGGCGGATTACGAAGACCGCTGACCAGTAATTCTCTTTTCATTGTACCGACATCTATCAAAATAATACCGCTGGCCCACGATAGGGCAGCCATGTTTGGGGTATCACCTCCATATGCCAGAGTCACTGGCTGGATGATCTTTCCAGCATGATAGCCTGGGTCTGCCGTTGGGTTGAATCCAGGCCATATGTCCCATTTACCCGTAGATGTCTCTAGTCTTATTGCTCCGAGCTTTTCATATGTCTGAGCGTCTGAATCTCCGGCGAGAATTAGCAGGTGCTTTTCTGTTGATAAAAGGCGAAAAGCGGTTGGTCCAGCGTAAGGATCAAGTAACCATGGACATGGAATTACTTCAGATGCGAAGTCTGGTAAACGGACTTTCACCACATAAGTCTTCTTGCCGGATGAATGGATGATGCCAGGCTCTTCTCTTCCATACATGAAGGTTATGCAACACCATATTGAATTTCCTCCCCCGGATGTGATGCTGCTGATTACTCTGGAATGCGTACCCTTGTTGGCTGCAAGGGTGGAGACGTCCCACCGCCTGTGTACAGCCAGGGGGCTGTTTTGATTCGAAACGTTTCCTGTACTTGTTTGAGTAACTGGCGACATTGGCAGTCCATGTGTTTGCCTGATGATTTGAATATTCAGGTTAAAATTCTGCAAAATTACTTTATTGGTGCATCTGCTCATCATGTCGGTGAATATTGAATTCATCTCATCACAGAAATCACCGGGGTAATGCCTGGACTCTTTGGGGCGGGTCAGGCAAATTTCGAGTGTTGCGGCAGAAAGCCCAAACGGGTCGGCTGATTGCTCGATTATTTTCCTGCATTGTGCCGGGTCGTAGCGTTTGTCCTGTTCAAGCGATGGATGAAGATTTCTTAATTGTACCACGTTCAACCAAAGCGCTGTTTTTGTCGACATATTAGTAGCGGACTTCATTTTATCCAAAATGACCGGGAATAATCTGGTGCAGGTGTCGGGTTTGTCGTGTGTCTCCATGTTTCGACAATTGGCAACCGCTTCTTTTGCTTCTTCGATTGGATCGTTGAGTTTGGTAATCAGAAAAATAGACATATTGTTTCTTGTTTCGGACCACGGATTCATTTTTTCCTGGAAATATTTAAAGTGATCTATCCCTGATGGGATAAGGGCAATTTGATCAGCGTTTTTAAGCAGGTAGTTTCCAAGATTCTGAATCACCGTTCCGCTGTCGCTTGTTTCGTCATAGAATGTTGTCATGGTCAAGGTCAGGATGATTTCCCATTTGCGAAGGTAATCCAGTATTGAAGGGCTGGAGATGGTTGCCGGCCTTTTCTCGAATAATTGCACCTTCATGGCCTTGTATTCGGGTGCTGACGCCTTGTTGGGTAGTGTAGTTATTGCGAGTGTTGTCCAGAATATGCGGTCCAGATCGCTGTTAGAACCCCGTTCCCGTTTCTTTGCTTCCTCGTAGAGTCCTTTTACAGGGTTACGCCAGATATATTCACCAATGACGGCTGGTGCCGCAAGGGACAGTTGATCGGCGGGGAAATAGCGGTAATAATCGCAAATTAAATCATTTGCCGTAAAGCGTGGTCTTTCGGTATGTGCATTCTTACAGGTTGAATAGGCCTGATAGAATAGATCCGCAAATTCCGCCGGTTGTTGACACCAGAGATAGGCATTGGCAACACGGTCCAAGATGCGTCCGGGAGGGTCGCGGGGTTCGAGGAGGTTTCGGACAACCTTATATTGTTGCAGAACGCGATCCCATGCTGCCTGGTTTTCGGAGTCAAGATTATGGCTGTTGTGAAATGAAATAAACAGGTTATACATGGCAGGTGCGCCGGCTTTCATGATTTCTTGAATAAAGTAGTTTTTGTTTGTGATGGTGTTGTTGCTATTGAGAATGTCGGGGCCGACTAATGAAGGGGGCGATGTATATGCCTTGTTGGAAGTTCGAAGATATGTTTCAATGTCCAGAAGGTACGTATAGAATCGTTCCAACCATTGACGTGGAAAACTGCTTTTTGGGGGTGAGCTCCTTGTATTGTTCAATGTGCCAGGAGCTGTCTGAGTAAATAGCAACAGGCCTAATTTAAGCTTGAGTTTTTTGATATCAGGATTGTCGAGCCCGAGATAAATCGCGGTATCAGCTGCGATTTCAGCGTCTTCGTGACTATCTGTCTGGTTCAACCAGATTGCACGGTTTGCATAATATTGCGATTCGCTCTGCGGGTTCCAGCGTTTCGCCGGCACTAAGCCGCATATGGCCTGAATCAGGTGCGTAGCGGCTGTGTCAACAATGGGAACCAGGTTGGTGGAAAGGCCTGTTGCCTCAATAGGAGTGCTCGTCCCGTTCTTCCGTCGCAACATTAGTTTGAGATGGATAGGCATGTTGGTGTCTGGACTCTGTTCGATTAACCCATCCACAATTACTGTTTCAAGAGTGGAAGCGCTTTGCCCGCTTTCTGTTTCCGGCAATAAAATGGCGGTATCCTGGCGTTCTGCGACAAAAATACCGGGTTCGGCAGAAAGCCTTTCTGCCAGAAGTGCGTGAATCGTGGCTTCTGTCGCCTGTGTGCCTGCCAGCCGGAAGGAAGACTTAAGCTTGGGCATAGAAATGATAGTTGCTTTTTGGCTCGATAATTTGTTGTTCCACCGGGGGATATCCTGGGCAATAACGGAAATAATCTGCTGTGGTGATTTCAGGGGATAGGGTGCGCTGATGTTCTGTAAAATAAAACCAGGCCGTACAGCAACGACACGTGACCTGAAGAATTCTTTATCGCCTGTCCTTTTTTCAAGTTTGAGTAATATCAGCAAATCCGCCTTTAGCAATCGCCCGACACGGACTCCGTCACGATCCGACATGCCTGCGGCTGAGATTTTCTGCTCCGCTATGATTGTGTCGATACGGTCGCGCTCCAGTATTGCAAGGCCGGGTTGTGATGACAGTTCCGCGGTTAGAAGGTCTGCTTCGGCCCGTGTTTCGGGAGTCGATACGATGGCTGTGCGTAAAGAGGTGTTTGTGTTATCGGCGATGACAGTGAAGGCAGATGACAACAAAAACGAAAGAATGAAAAATGAATGAAAAACGAATTTTAAATACATGTATCCTCCCTTGGCCTCAGTAATGGTCCCGTTTCTTCAGTCGCAAACTTGTAAAATAAGCCGTGAGATTGCAAGTGATAACTACGGGATAGTACTGGGGTGAATTGTGAAGGGCTTGGCAACTAGCGCTGGATGTTGGCCGTGGAAATGCGCAGTACGATTATTGAAGTGATAAACAATAGAGAATTATCGTTGTTCTTGGGCGTACCCCGTATCTGCGATTACTTTTTGAATAAAGTGGAAAATCACCTCTGAATGTAATATTGTAAATCCTGTCATAAATCTTTCGCAAGGAATGGAGGCTCTGACGTGCGATTGGACATGGTCGGGAATTTCTTATCTCTTATCGTCATTTATTTTGGGTTGTCCGTCTTTTCATTGGCCAACACTAATGCAGTGCTTCGGCTGGCGATTCTGAATGAGGCGTCTTCTGTCAAAGGTGCTTCGGATTTTGCCGACATGATATTTGAAGAACTATCTCCGAACAAGGACATTGAGCTCATAGAACGAACCAGGATTGATATGATAATCAAGGAGCAGAAGTTGTCTCTGGACTTTTCCAGCAAGGTTGACGCTTCCCTTGCCATCAAGCTAGGTAAACTACTGTCGGCAGATGCAATCCTCCTGATGAAGCCCGAAAAGGATTTAAATAAAAAGGATGTAGTTCGCATGCGGCTCCTGAATACGCAATGCGGTTTTAAACTATATGATTCTGTTGTCGATGTTAAACCACAGGCGGAAGAGAATCTATATATTGTCAAGGCGATTTCAAAGATAGTACTGCAGCAGATGAAAAGGATGAATGTTGACGTGCAACATCTTCTGCCCGTTTCTGTTCTTATGTTTAGAAGTGAGGAGATCTCTCCTAAATATGACTGGCTCCAGTCTTATCTGTCGAGTCTTTTCGAGCGTAAACTGCTCCAATATCCGGGTGTTGTTGAGATGGAAAGGATTTCCGCTGGAACGCTTTTGAGTGAAAGAGACTTAGTCGGCACATTGCCTGATTCCCTTAGATCATCTGCTGTAATGATAGATGGTTCGTATCGCATGTTTGCCTTCACGAATGGAATATCAATAACCGTAAATGCATTGAGATGCGGACGGGTCGTTGCGCAGGCCAAGCTGTATGATTCGATGGATAAGCTGGATGAGATGGGTTCGAAGCTGATTACGCAGTTGCTGTCAAAGATTAACGCCAGTGTAACAAATACGCCAATGAATCCTGCAGATGAAGCGGAAATGCTGATCAAGCAGGCAAGAATTTATATGGAACGGGATGATAAAGCAAAGGCCCTGGAAATTGCCGAAGCTGCTCATGCGATAGCTCCAGATTCCCTGGAGGCGCTGATCTTTCTTGTTGATCTGCTGATTTCTAGGCAAGGGGAGGGACGACTGTCTTCAGAAATGAAAGAAAATTATTTGATGAGGACAATGTGTCTTGTCGAAGATGTTCTGAATAGGGGGTCTTTATCGAAAGAGCCGTGCACGACAATATGGAGTTGTTTTTTACGTGCTTCATATTACATGGAGAATGGGGCTCGAAGCGGTAGACATGAAGAGATTATTCAGGAAGCCTTTAAGTTGTGTGAATTATGTCGTTGTGTATATGCCGGTAAGTCTCAAAAAATGGTTGATATGGCTGGAAACTTTGGCAAAGCTTATGCTGGTTACTTCCGGAGTATTGATGAGATGGATAAGTATTTACCTTTGGTCCCTGAATATTATCGGCTGCCGGAAGAGGATTTACTGTTGAAAATAGTTTTTTTTCGTGATGCTGCAAAAGGGCATCCCGAAGTTCTTCTAAAGGTGGAGGATTGTCTCGCGCACAGGAGAAAATCATCCGATATGCATATTCGAGGGAAAGCCATTGATCAGAGTACGGCATTTTATTCAACCGTTATGCCTGATGAGGAGAAGCTGCTGAAGGTTGTGCAAGAGTACTTTGAGTGGGCAAGAATACAGAAGCAAATTAGACCGGAAATACTTCTTGTATTGAGATATTCTTCCGATCGAAAGAAGAGCAGGGAGATCGGGCGAAAGAAATATGAAGAAGCGCTAGCGATTCAGGCTGAGTTTACTGTGAAGAAACCGATGGCTAAACCTGAGTCGGCGTTTGTACCAGATGTAAAGATAGAGCCAAAGGGCAGCTGGAAGCCTTTAATAAAGAACACCGATGAACGATTACTCATGGAGGATCTTGTGGACATTCAGTTCGAGCGGGGTAAATTCAGTTTTCCTAATTCCTGGCTTGTGTATTCAACCGGCGGTAAATATGGTGTCATCGTGTTCGGGACCAATATACTAAGCGGCAAGATTAATGTCATTAAGTCTTCTGCTTGCTGTGGTGCTGGTCGTCCAATCATGACAGTTACTGGAAGTCGTGCTGTGTGTCTTGGGTTTCCGGATTCCGGGATACTTATTTTCAGAAAAGATGGTACGTCTCAGAAGATGGACGAATCTAACGGCTTGCCCTGTAACATGATAACTGATCTTGTAGGTGGAATGAAAGATGACCTTTATGCAACCATTCGCATAAAGGATGATATAGGGCTTATGTATGTCAACCTCGGGAACGGTTATTCGACTATCCTTACTTCAACAAAGACTGAGAACAAAAATTCCGGACTAGGAGGGAAGCCCATTTCGGGAATTGCTTTTGACCATGTCTGTCGAAGTCTGATTGTCCTTTCGGGAGATGATGTTTACCAGTATGACCATCGAAAAAGAGAATTCAATTTATTGAACGCCGATATAGTAAAGAGAATAAACAAGTCAATAGTGTTTTCGAATAATTACTGGCATAGTACTGCAAGTCTTAAAAATTATAATAATCAGACAGAGGAAAAGTTGTTTCCTGACAACAAGGGCGCGAAAATCATGGATATTCCTAACCCGTACACCTTAACCGGGAATGCTTTGTATCTTTACAAGTAATAAGTGCAGTCAGGGGAAGATGATATGGATAAAGGAAGGATTGCTAACTTGCTGTATGCTGCGGCTATTGCATCCCTTTTCTTTGTTACGGGTGCTAGGGCGGGCAAGATTGTTGACTTTATCACCGGACAGGAAGTTGGCAGGGAAGAACTTGAGCAGACGAAAAACCTTGGCTATCTTGTTGTTTCGCCTATAACCATCGAAAAGCAGGATATGCTTACTCTTCGTGACGGAGATAGAATTCTGGCTGCTGATGGCATTCGTTTTTTTGGCTGCGGGGAATTAAATGTAATACGGGAAAAAGTTACAGATCGAAATGATTTTGACTTGGTTATTTGTCGTGATGGGAAAGTTCAGGAGTGTCGTATTACCGGACTCTTTCAAAGATATAACGTTTATGATCCACGGCCACACCGTCAACTGGAGATGTTCCGGCGTGTGCAGAGGGGTGAGTTTCTTCAGCTGGCAGATGAATTGAATCTGCCACTTTCCAGGCGTGAACGGGAAAGTCTCGATTATTTTCCACCACGCGCAACGGCAATGCTTCGAAAATGGGTTAATGAAAATCCGTCAGGTAAGCAAAATCTGGAATGGTTGAAAAAAATTGTTTCACTTTATGTGTGCATGGTGAACTCGGAATTTGATTCCGCCGAACCGCCGCAAATACAATCTCCGGTAGAATTTTTCAATCGTTTGGCGAAATTTTACATGAAAATAGCGAATCGTAATAGGAGTATTGAAAAAACGCCTGACTGGAAGAGTAGTGGAGAAGGGATTGATTTTTATTCGGTTTATTACCCTCTCCCGCGTACTTCCACTCCTGAAATAGGCAAGGTTGAGACTTCAGATCCAAGGTTTAACCGCTTATTAAAAGCATTAATTGAAGATCCATTAGGATCAATAACTGAAAGACGGAAAGTCCGAGTAGAATATATAAAAGCCGGTACTCAAGAAGATTTAAAATCTTTTTTGGGTCATGTGAAAGCACTAATTCTTTGCTATGACGGATATGTTCCGCTGGAAACTGTGAGTCTTTTCTTTCAGCCTGGCAGTTATTACGCCAAGCCGGAGATTGTAAAGATGCTTGACGAATACAAGTTAAATGATAACGACAAGATTCTTGTGCTGTTTGGGAAACTTCTTTTTGCTAGACACCAGGATGATGTTATTGAGTTGTCGAATGAAATATTCTCCATATCTCCGTATCTGGCAGTCTTCGGACAGAGAACAACTGTTGGTCATCCAGGTGGTCATTGTAATGATTACTACATGAAGTGGTATAAAAAGCATGGCTTAAGGCGTGATTTAACAGTTTCACCTAGTGTATTCTATGATTGGGTTGTGAATAAATGGGAGGGTACTCCCTCTTCAACCACGCCAATACAACCACTTGTTTACATCGAGTATGAAGGTCGGATACACGGATTTGATGAGTATCTTGCCTGTCATCCGCTGGTAATTAAGAATGCTTTTGGGGAAATGGCGCCCGATTTGAAGCTTATTGATGGAATTAGAAATGATGATATAGGAAGGGTAGAAGAAGCTTTTCGGGAAGGTGCTAGTGTAAAGACGGCAAGTTATATGGGTTTGACCGTGATGGAAGTTGCTGCTTTGGATGCGAGTGTACACATCCTGAAGTGTCTTGTTGAGCATGGCGCAGATCCCGACGAGGTGACATCACAGGGGGTACATCCCTTTGTGACGGTCGCAGGAAAAGGGAAATTGGGGTCAGTAGTGTTTCTTGCCGGCAGGATCAAAGACATAAATGTCCGCAATAATCGCGGGGCTAATGCTTTGGAATCTGCTGCTATCTATAATCGTATAGCCGTTATGCAATTTCTCTTGGATAAGGGCATGAAGGTCAATTCTGCCAGGGAAGATGGTAAGACTATACTAATGAAGACGGTAAGTTGCGGGTCTAATGTAAAAGAAGCTGTAGAATTTCTGCTGAAGCAAGGGGCTGACATCAATGCGCGTGATAAGAATGGCGAAAGCGTCCTTCTATGTGCAATGAGAACACTTACTGAAGACCAGAGTGTTCTAAAATTACTCCTGGACAAAGGTGTCAAGTACTCCGAAAAAGAGTTGGAGG
>MHBM01000034.1:19460-19858 GCA_001804885.1 Lentisphaerae bacterium RIFOXYA12_FULL_48_11 | reverse complement strand
GAGAAGGCTCTTATTCCAGTGTTGGTTTGGCAATCTCAGCGCGCAGCTGTGCTTCGCCGGGTTCCTGTTCGAACACGCCGTAGAACAGGGAGCAGCAATCCAGCCAAAGGGTTAGTCGATGCATGTCTTCGTCGGACAATTTAACATCGTGGTGACCTTTGCAGAGCATTTCGTAAAGCCTGGTTGCGTGGGCTCCGAACTTGCCGGGAGTAGTCCGGTACCAGCGAGGGTCTTTCCAGCCTTCTTGTGCTCCATAGCTGGTGAATCCGTATTTCACGAGGCTGTTGTATGACGCGTACCACTTGTTCTGGATTGGTTCGCGGTTCAGGTTTGGGGCCTTGTTCTTGTTTTTGTCGTGGCAGGCTACGCAGTTTCGGTCCAGGACCGGCTGGACGAGC
>MHBM01000034.1:0-19433 GCA_001804885.1 Lentisphaerae bacterium RIFOXYA12_FULL_48_11 | reverse complement strand
CTTACGTCGGGCTTTGGAGTAGATGGTGCGCGTTTCGTTGCCAGAGGAGCGGTGTTTGGTTGTATTGGCGCGCGGTTCTTTGGCTCATGGCAGCCCTGGCACATGAGTCTCTCCCCGTTACGTGCGTAGGTTGCAGAACGCATTGATTGGATAGCCATGCCTTTCTCGTCAAGTGCCTGGAAGAATACTTCGCGATAGGCTGGCACTGTGAAATAGGCACTGCCGTCTTTTTCGATGGGGACCGTTCCAATGACCCATCGGCATGGCACAACCGAATCACCTGCTTCGGCTAGTCTTTTCCCGGTCTGGTGGGGTGATGCACCCGAAGGAACTGAATTGGGGAGCAGTTGAAGAATGCGAAGTTCCTTTATCTTCGCTTTTTCAGGCCAGGGGAGAATGCTATCATATACATTAACTACCGCCATTGTTGCTTCGCCCGGGGCTCCGGGACTGACGGCTTCAATTTTTTGCGTTCCAGCCAGGCTGGGAGCTCTGCTGACGGGCGGAGGTTGGGTTGGACGCACAGGTGTTGGATTAAAACATGATATGTCAGGATCACGATAGATCAGTTCCTTATTGCCAAAGCAATCCACCAGGTAGATGCCATAATCTCCGCGCCCCTTGTTTCTTTTTCCACCATACTGTATTGAAGAGTCGTAGACACAGAGGTAGTAGTTTTCTGACAGCGGCCATGGCGATCCATAGACTTCGCGCCCGCCCTGGCTTTCCGGAAAGCCTACTTCCGGCGTAACTCTTTTTATCGGGCCCATTGCATCATCGTCAGGAATGCGGGGATCGAGGATTACTATTGATCCGAAAGCCTGTCCATGGTGAGGTGCTGCAAGTGCGGTGTATTTGTGAGAGCCTGGAATAGCCCTTACATTGAGTTCCATGTCAGGGCGGACGGGGCGTGGTGCGAAGTTGCCGTGAAGGGCGCGGGAATCAGTGCCGTCCAGCGTTGTGATCCATGGTTTATGTGCAACACAGCCATGTCGGTCTACATAATCCCACCTGGTGTAGATGATGCGTCCGTCATGCGTGACACTCGGGTTCCACTCGTTGCTGTCATGGAAACTCATCGTATTGATTTCGCTTCCGTCTGCCGCCATGTCGTAGAGATTGTACAATGGACACACACGCCCGCAGCGGAGATAACCACCGCGCCGTTCTGTCATGAATGCGATTCTCCCGTTTGGCAGCCAGCATGGATCAAAATCATTCCAGGTTCCATCGGTAAGCTGCTGGAGGTTCCTGCCGTCAATATTGACTTTGAAAATATGGTAAGCCCGGCCCGGATCCCAGTGGCCCCGTGTTGCGTCTGTATGCCATTCATGTTTCGGGTCGCCGTTGTTTTCCACATAGGCGAAAAGAATGGTCTTGCTGTCGTAGGAAAGGGCGGGAGAGAGGAACGATCCTCCGCCGGATTCAGTGCCGGACCGGAGCCCCACGCCGTTATAAGACACTTGCGATGGTTGTGCAGGCCCGCCGGAAAGTTTTATCCCTTTCAGTCGTCCTGTTTTTACGACTGAGTCGGCCAGGACATCCTTTACTTCCTGTTTTTCACTGAATGCATTTTTCAGGATGTACAGCCCGCCGCCCGGTGATGCTGCTATTCCGTAGAATTGATCGCACATGTGATTGTAAATTGCGCGATGCCTTTTGATAAACAGTATCCTGTCAAAATCCAGAAGTGGATTGCTGAAGGCGATCTGCCTGCGCAGGGCACATATATTGTTGAACAAGGCTCTTCTTGTTTTTGTGTCGGTAACAGCGGCGTTCATGCATTTTTCACGGAGTTCGGAGATCTGTTTTTCAAGCTGGCCTGATTTATCGAATTTGCCGCCTTTTTTCAGATCGGCAAGAAGGGCGGTGGTGCGGCGCAGCACGACATCAGTCGGGTCACGATCGGCAGCGAAAATAAGAGATTCATGATTAAGAGTTTCGAATTTAACTTTTTCAAATGTGGCGATCTGCTTGATATCGCTTTGGATTGCCTTATATTGATTTTCCAGCTCGGCCAGTTCCGTCGGCCCCTTCTGAAATTCGATCCATTGCTTGTCGTCTGGGGATATTTTCTGCGAAGCCAGGGCATTCAGCTCGCTCAGGAATTTCTCTTTTAGTTCGGGGTCGATCTCCTGGAGTGCTGTCAGGCCTTCACGATAGCGGCAAATCCTGCCGTAGAGTTCCATCCAGCGGCTGTCGCCAGGTTGAGTCTCTGTCCTGGTGAGATTATCCAGTTCTTCTTTGAAGATTTGTCCACCGGGGGCAAGCTGTTTAAGTGCGCAACCGAGAAGGTTCTGTTCGAGTGTGGAATCTGTCCTGTGGGCAAACCAGTCTAATATACCTTCCTGTCCTGTGTCCTGGATCAGCCATCCGGATTGTGTCGGGTAATCGCGGATCATGTCGGTCCAGAATGCGGGGAGAGGAATTGCTTCCCCGGAAAGTACCTTGAATCGGACTGTTCCAGCGGCGCGGTCCTTGTCCTCGCCCACGAACGATTCGAACCGCTCATATTTACCGTCGAGGTCATATCTTATTTCGCTGTCCGCGTGGACCCAGAGGCCGTATTCAAGCTTTCTGTCGCCGATCTGGAGCTGATGCCCCTGCCAGTTCGTATTGATGAGCATTTGTCCCCACCCGACGCTTACTGAAACAGGCTTCAGGCTTGTGAGACGGGTTTCTGTGCCATCTTTTGCGATCAGTTTCGGTTCGCCCCAGATGTTGCAGTTGGCTGGACCTTCCACGCAGTCTCCAACCAGGCGCAGGATTTTCAATCCTGATATATTTACCGAGAGTGATTTTCCCTGGCCGTTGCCTTTCATCAGGCCGCTGTCGTACGGGCGAAAGCATGGAGCAGTGGAAGCTGTTCCTGTCTTGGAATATATCTTGATGAGCTTACTTCGGGAGGCTGTCATGGTTTCTGCCCAGGTTGGTTTCTTGATGTATGCTGCGGCAGTATCAACTGATTCTTTTGCAATGCTGGAATCCTGGGCTATGCCACAGGCAATTCCGGCGGCCAGTAGGAAATGAAATGCATGGATGTGCCTTTTCTTCATGGTTCCCTCGCTTCCCGGGTTGTTGATTTGTCAGTCTGTTATTTGATTTATTTTGCCTTAAGCCGGTAAACTTTACCCGCTCTTGTGTCGAACTCGTAAACAGAATCTTCAGGGCTGGTTGTTTCAACTTTCCAGAGCCCCGTTTTAACGTCCAACGGGATGGCTGATCTTAGCCTGCAGATTTGTCCTTCTTTTGAGTGGATGGCTGCTTCTATAAGTTTTCCGTCTTCCCATTCAATATCAACTTCGAATCCGCCTCGGGCACACAAGCCCTTGACCGAACCAGAGGCCCAGGATGAGGGCAGGGCAGGGAGCAGGTGTATCAGGTAATTCTCTTTTGCCGTTTTGCCGGCGCTAATACTGTTTGTCGATGTCTGGTAGCTGGCACAGTCTATATGTGATTGAACCAGCATTTCGCAGAGTCCTGCGGCGTATCCGAAATTTCCGTCAATCTGGAATGGGGGATGAGTGTCGAACAGGTTGGGCGTGATCTGGGTCTTTATCATACCGTTCAGGATCTTGTATGTACGGTTTCCGTCGAGCAGACGTGCCCAGATGCATATCTTCCAGGCCCGGCTCCATCCTGTTGATTCATCGCCTCGTGCGTTCATTGAGACTTTTACCGCCTCTGCCAGTTGAGGCGTTGTAAGGGGTGAGATCTGGCGGCCGGGATGAATTGCGATCATATGTGAAAGATGACGATGCTGATCCTTCGGATCATCCCTGTCGTCCATCCATTCCTGCAGCTGTCCCCATTTGCCGATTTTCGGACCAAGCAGGCGGGCGCGAAGTGAGCTGATTCTGGCGCTGTACTCAGCGTCTGTTTCCAGCGCATCGGCGCCCTGGATATAGTTGGAGAACAGGTCCCATACCAGCTGCTGGTCATGAGAAACTCCATCAACTCCTTCCGGGCCATGTTCCGGAGAGTATCCTTTTGCGGCTACCAGAGTATTGTCAGGTAACGATTTGAGGAAATCCTCCCAGAACTCGCACAGTTCTTTCATTATTGGATAGGCACGGCTGGACAGGTATTTCTTGTCCTGTGTAAAAGCGTAATGGTCCCAAATGTTTTGCGCGCACCAGGCGGCGGTGGGATTGACCCATTTCCAGGTGGATCCGCCGAAGATGCCGTTCTCCGCGTGCATGGTCCAGCCGCGGACGTTGTATTCTTTTTTTGTCTCGTCACGCCGCACTTCGCGTATGGAGTAGAGCCATTCGGAATAGGGTTCGAAACATTCAGCGAGGTTTGCGGCATCCACGAACCAATAGTTCATCTGGACGTTCACATCTGTGTGGTAATCGGAGCGCCAGGGTGGAGAATTGCTGTTGTTCCAGACGCCCTGCAGATTTGCGGGCAGGTCCCCGGGTCGGGAAGAGCTTATCATCAGGTAGCGGGCATACTGGAAGAGGAGTACCTCTAATTCCGGATCCTGTATTCCTTTTCCGGTGTCTTCCAGCCTGTGGCCATCGTACATCGAGCCCTTTGCGCTTATTGTCTCGGATCCCCTGTAGGCTGTGAGGCGCTTGTCTGTAGGAAGTTGGCGGATTGTTTCAGCTGGTGTTCCAAGGTTAAGTACCATTCGATTGAATAGAGATTTGTAATCCCTGATATGCGCCGCCAGCAACTTTTCGTATGATACTGAAGAGGCTTTCTCCAGCCTTTCGGAAATTGAAACATGTGGATGTTCTCCGCGCCAGTTTTTGCTGCGCTGGTTCACGTAATCCGTTCCTGCGTCCAGGAAAAGGGTCAGGGAGTCGACATTCTTAAATACCAGTTTGTCGTCTACCAGTTCAAGCGTGCCGCCATCAGTTAATACTTTAAGCTGGGCTTCGTATTTGAGCGCTATTGTGTAGGGTGTTTTTGATTCTTTGTAGGTATAACCTTCGAGCGAGCCGGAGGAAGTGATTCTGTTTTTTTCTGCGGCAATCTTTCCTTTGTGCATGTCGGTCATCTGGAGAGTACCTGAGTAGGATCCTGGTTTGTCGGCGGTGAATCTGAAAACCATGACCTGTGCCGGGTAGCTGGCGAAATACTCGCGTTGGTAACGGATGCTGTCGCTTGTATAAGTAATTGAGTGAACGGCGCGCCCGATATCCAGCTCGCGCCTGTAGTTCTGTCCATCGGGATGGCTGAACTCAAGATGAAGATCGCCAAAAGCCTGGTAGGCCCCTGTGTCCTGTTCGTCGCCGGTCCAGAGACTGTCTTCGTTGAACTGGATGTGTTCCTTTTGCATTCCGCCGAAGATCATGCAGCCCAGTCGGCCATTACCTATGGGGAGTGCTTCCGTTTCCCATTTCAATGCGGGTTTTTCGTACCACAGCAGCATGGATTGGAAGGACGATTTGTCATCGGCATATGCTGAAAGTCCGATACAGGCGCCTGCAATAAACGTAAACAAAAGTGTTCTGGCATTCATTCCGATATCCTTTCAATTCAGGTTTCTGTGTCTCAGCATGTTCAACATCGCCCGGTAGTTCTCCGGTTTGACCCCTCGATGTATCGTGTTGCTGGACGAAAGAATCAGCCCGGACTTTCCGCCCTTGATAATACACTCCTTTACTTCGTTCTCAACATCAGATTCTGTTCCGTATTGCAGGGATCCCGCACAGTTGATGTTGCCTTTCAGGCATATTTTGCTGCCGAATCTACGCTTGAAGTCATCCATTTCCAGTCCGGCTGATGGGTCTATAGGGTCCAGACAGCTTATCCCGGCCTCAATCCAGAAATCGACAAGCTTATTAATGTCTCCGTCGCAGTGTTTTATGACATGGCAGCCGAGTTCGCGGTATCCACTGATGACGCGTCTGAAAACAGGTGCGATGATCTCGAAGTACTGATCCGGAGGTAGGAGCATGCCGTTTGCATTAGCGACATCATCTGTTGTGGCGATTATTGTTATGCCGTAACGGCTGCATGCGGTTTGTGCGAGTTCAAGGTTGAAATCCACAACACGGTTCAGAAGGTCGGCGTAGTGACCGGGCTCAAGCATGAGTTGGACGAGCGCTTCTTCGTAGCCGAGCAGGTCGCGCATGTCTGAAAAGCCGTCGCGCAGGTTCAGGATTACGGCTCGATTGTTTCCGAAGTGTTCCAGGGCTTTTTCAAGCGCTGCAAAACGATGTATCGCTTGCGGATCCGGGAATTTATAGTCTGCGTGTGCAGTGATGTCCTTGATGGGGCTTTCAGTGACGCATGGTATGCAGTCGCCGGTAAGCTTTCGTTTTATACCCCATTCATCAACAAAGGTGATTTCGTCTGCAAAGTTCTGTCGGTAGTCTGGTCGTATATTTATGCCGTCAATGTCAAGTGAATCTACTATTTCTATCGGATCGGTGCTGCCGGTAAGTGCTTTGCCCACGGAAGTATCAATAAACCATTCGAAGGTTGGAATCCGGTCCGGTGTTCCTAGTTGAAGGGCAGTGTTGATTCTTTCTTTTCCTGTCATTTTACAACTCTTTTTGTGGATGTCTGAATAAGGGATTTATACCTGTTGATCCCTGTTATCTTTCTTTCGTCGCAACCTTAGTCAATGCTGGTTAAAAATGTAATGGTCAAATAATGGCATCGCATGTACAATTCTTGGATCATGAAAGGTTTGCTTGCCAGCATTGATGTCAGGATTATTGAGTCACGCATTTCAAATCTCACGCCCTCCTATTGGCATAAGGAACTGGATAACAGGCCGTATGGCAGGCTTTATTACATTAAGAAAGGCGCCGGTTACATACGTTCGTACGGCAAGGAATACCGCCTGCTACCGGGCCATGTTTATCTGGTACCGCCTCGCGGTGATTTTGCATATGGATGCACGAATGATTTGCAGATATGGTGGCTGCATTTCACGGCTACTATTCTTTCATGTATAGATCTGTTTGATCATCTTCCTTACAATACGGATGTTGTGCCCCGGGAGAAGATGCAGTTTGAGAAGCTGCTGTTAAGGCTCATAGATATCCATGGGAGCGAGAGGGCAGACGAACAGCTGGAATACAGTGGAATGCTGTTGCAGTTCCTTTCAATGTTCTTCCATGATCAGGAAGAGAAGAGTCTTACCCAGAAACAGGAGACAAGAATAAGATTTTTACCGGTGTTGAAATACATAGATGAACATCTTGGCGAGGGTATTGCGATTGATACTCTGGCTAAAATGGCAAATTATGAAAAATCGCATTTCTCAACAGTGTTTTCGTCGCTGCTTGGAACTCCGCCATCGCAGTATGTAATAAGGAAACGGGTTGAGCAGGCCCAGTTGATGCTCAGGCGGTCTGATATAAAACTTGAGGCATTGGCGGAGCAACTCGGGTTTAGTGATGCGTTCCACCTGTCCAAGGTGTTTAAGCGTGTGACAGGTCATTCGCCCAGCGAGTACAGAAACATGAGGCGCGAGGGAATGCCGTAGAAAGTAATTTTTGTCATATTTGGCTGCTCAAATGCCTGTTTTGTTGATTTTGTTCAAACCCTATCTTGACATCATGCGAGGTTTGCTTTTGGATATATAAACTAAGCTGATTAAATGGGGTATGTATGGTCAGGTATACCTGACGAACGGTCGTGCAAATGAAATCGAAAAAGTTGGTTTGTACAATTCTGATTGCTGGAGCTTTTTCTGCTTTAACAGGCTTGGCGCGTGAACAGGCTTTTTTTCGTGTTGCGGCGGAATCAAACACCATTATCCGTTCATTGTCGACTGACGGATATCTGTCATGGTCGAATGCAATTGCATCGGGTACCTGTACTGTTGAAACAATTGATGACCTGTTGATCACCAACGGATGGCGTTCATTCATTCTTGTGCCGGTGGATAGTACGGTGGAAAGTCTGCGTCTCTTCAACCTGAATGCACCTTCCGGCATGGTGTATATTCCTGCCGGGCCGTTTGACATGGGTAATTCTTTTACAAACGGAGATTGCGGTGATCAGGCTGAGTTGATTGAGGTGCCTGTGCACACTGTGGAAGTGGGTGCATTCTATATAGAAAAATATGAAGTAACTAAAAGTTTGTGGGCTACAGTACGGGATTGGGCCATTACCAACGGGTATGATTTTTCCTCGTATTCAGGTGCTGGGCAGGGGCCAGACCATCCGGTGGGGTCAAATTCCTGGTATGATTGTGTGAAGTGGTGCAACGCGAGGAGCCAGATGGAGGGCCTGGATCCCTGTTACTATACCAACTCGAACAAAACAGGCCTTTACACTAATGGTTTCTTCGATGTTCATACAAATGGAGTCAAGTGGAACACAACCGGATATCGATTGCCGACGGAGGCGGAATGGGAAAAAGCCTGCCGAGGTGGAGTGTCTGGAACGCGTTTTCCGTGGGGTGACACAATCACGCACAGTGATGCAAATTATTTTAGTTCCGAGAATTTCAGTTCTAACAGTTACTCGACGTCTCCTCCTTGTTTTTTCGATCTAAGCCCAACGCGAGGCTACCATCCTTCATATACGAATAACGGTCAGCCATATACCTCGCCGGTGGGTAGTTTTGTGCCCAATGGTTATGGTCTGTATGACATGATTGGTAACGTTAATGAATGGTGTTGGGATTTCTATGGGACCACGTATTACGCAAGCAGTCCATCAACAGACCCTGTTGGTCCGGCAGCGAGTTCCTTCGAGACCAATCGTATGTTGCGTGGTGGTGGGTGGCATGGATTTGATGCTACTCTGTATCGCTGTGCATATCGAATGGGCAATCCGCCATGGGAAGTTACCGATAACCGCGGATTCCGTTGTGTCAGGTCCAAGCTGGAATAAGAGGATTGTCGTCTGATGTATCAATTCTCCGGCGGCTTTACGATTATGCGATAAAAGCGACAGTCGTTTGTGATCGTATCCATGAACATGTAATTCGTTCCATTTCCCTGAATATTCATCTGGCCTGGTACATTACTCCATGTTCCGTTTACGAGATCGAGAATGTACTGCAGGGAGTATATGCGGTTTGCAGATGAGGAGAACGTTAATCCCGTCGTGCTTGCCGAAGCTATGTTTAGCCGCGAAGTTCCGTTGAACGGATCGGTGTAAGACACCCATTCCATATAATTGTCATACCCGTCGCTGTCGGGGTCCAGATTGCGATCGCGGCTGTCGTTTGGTTCCAGGCTGAACCGTTCCTCGTATTCATCGGTTAGGCCATCTCCGTCTGTATCCCGGGTCATGGCCCGGCATGCCAGAAAAGCTTCGGTATTTTCAATGGAGGTATCGGCTGCATTACGCAGTGGGAAATTGGATGAAGTTGTATCGCCGGCCATGAAAACATTTCCATGTGTATCGAGCGCGATAGCATTGCCATTATCATCTCCTGAACCTCCAAGAAATGTGGATACCAGCCATGAGCCGCCGGTAATAGAGAGCTTGGTCACAAAAGCTTCGCTTGAGGTAAAGATATCATCGTATGGTGCACGCAGGGGAAAGTTTGAGGACATTGTGAAGCCTGCCGCATAGATGTGTCCGTCGATATCTAAAGTCAGGGCCAGGACTTCATCTGTATTTTTGCCACCAAGAAATGTGGAGAAGACAATGCCGGTACTTGTTGCGTCCAGCTTCGTGACAAACCCTTCTGAAGCTCCTTCGAATAACGAGTCGGGTGCATTTAACAAAGGGAAATCGGGAGAGCATGTAGATCCGCCGACATAAGAATTGCCGTTGGTATCGATGGTTATCGACCGGCAGAAATCGTTCGACGCGCCACCTGTCATGCCGGCCTGCAGGACGACTGTTGCCGATGCATTGAGTTTGGCAACGAAAACATCACAATTTATTCCTGACAGTGTCGGGCTGGGGTTTTGTACTTCAGGAAAGTTTGTCGAGCGCGACCACCCGGCAATAAAGACATTATAAGCAGAATCAACCTGAATACCGTTAGCTTCATCTTCGCTACTACCGCCCAGGTATGTTGAATACTCGAAATTCTGGCCATCTGATGACATTTTGCAGACAAATGCATCGGCAGTTCCGCCCAGAGTGGTGTCCATCGCATTGCTGCAGGAAAAGTCAGCCGATTCTGTGCGGCCTGCAAGGTAGGCGCAATTCAAGTTATCTATTGTTAGTGAGTTGGCCTGGTCGTTGCCGGTTCCTCCGATATAAGTGGAATATATGATCTCGGAACCGTCACCTTTAATCTTGGTGAGAAAAGCATCGCGAGAACCTGAATGATTTGTTGCCACGGCATTTAGTGTCGGGAAATTGGTTGAGCTCGTCCACCCGGTGACATAGATGTTCGTTTCGGTATCAATGGCTATGGCGCAGCCGCAATCATCTGATGAACCGCCCAGAAAAGTTGAAAACAACAATTGTCCTGTTGGGTCAAACTTGGCAACGAAGATGTCGTTTGAACCTCCGGATGTGCTGTATAATGCTGATTTTACGGGGAAATTTGTCCCGGTAGTCCATCCGGTGACATATGCATTGCCGTCGCTGTCACATGTTATGCCATTTGCGTAGTCATTGCTCTGGCCGCCAAGGTATGTGGAATAGCGATTTGACCAGGCGGCATGTGTTGTGTCCAGTCTCAGAACGATGCCGCTGAAGAAACTGTTGTTATTGTAGGGTGCAAAATAGAGATATTTACCATCGAAAGCGCCAAACTTGTAACCCTTGGTTATCAATCCATCAGTTGGGCTTGCATTGATGGCTGACCAGCTGGATATGTTTGTGAATTCGGCCTGGGTGTCATATCTCAGGAAGCAGGCATGGAAAACGTTACTCTCGTTACTGTAAGGAATGAAGTAGATATAACGTCCGTCAAATTCTGCACCTACATATCCTTTCGTGGAGAGCCCGTCGATATTCCCTGCATCCATGCAGGTCCATGAGGATGCATTGGTGAAAATGCCGGTTGTATCGTGACGCAGTACGCGACCATGACAGGTGTTGTTGTCTCGAAAGGGCGCGTAGTATATGTATCGTCCATCGAATGTGCCACCTTTGTAGCCTACCGTATTGAGAGCAAACGCGATATCGGCGTCAAAGGCAGCCCAGCTGTTGCTATTTGTAAAATTACTGTGTGTATCCAGGCGCAGGGCACGACCATGGAAATTTGTTTTATCATTAAAGGGCGCAAAATAGACATAACGTCCATCATAAATGGTTCCGTAATAACCCTTGGTGGCCATTCCGCCTATTGATCCTGCGTTGAATGCATTCCAGCTGGCGGAATTTGTGAAGTTGCTGGTGGTATTATATTTCAGGACCCAGCCATGGGAATAATTTGTGAATCCAAAGGGAGTGAAATAGACGTTCGTTCCATCAAAAGCTGCTCCGGTAAAGCCCAGTCCGGTCATGCCATCTGTGCCTGCGGCGTCATAGGCCCGCCAGCTGGACGCGTTGGTGAACGCACCTGTTGAGTCATAGCATAGGACCCGGGCATGGCGACTTGTGGCATCGGTATATGGGACATAATAGACATATCTCCCATCTGTAATATTGCCGGCGTAGCCGACTGTGTTTAGTCCGTCCGTGAGTTTTGCGTTGTAGCTTTCCCAGCTTGATGTTTGCTTGAAGTCGCCCTTTGTATCATAGCGCAAGGCAATGCCGTGGAAAATAACGCCGCTCATATTGCCTGTACAGCAGGGGGCAAAATATACATATCGGCCATCAAAAGTTGCTCCAAAATAGCCACGGGTTGTGAGTCCGCCTATAGATCCGGCATTGAATGCGTCCCAGCTGTTTGTGTCGAAGAACCCGTCTGCATGTGCGCCTGCAGAGATGCAGGTGAGCAGAAGAACTTCTGCCAGCAGAATTCTCGACGCATATTTCACTTCAGGCACTCCTTTGAAGATTCGGTGCAGACCGTGACATACGCGAGTCTTCCGAAAATTTTCTTACCATTATGATACAGTAAAAAGATCTAATATTACTCTCATATTGTCCTGTTGGCAAGAATAGGTGTTTATGTGCAGAACGGCGCAAAATATTGAGCAATATCCGGATTAAACCACCTGTGCGCGCAGTTGTTGACATGCTTCTTCGATCTGGTCGGGATATGAATTGAGAAAGCTGCTGATGGCTGTTTCGGCCCTTTGTCTGTATGTTTCGTTGTGAACGTCATCCATCTTCTGGTAGAGGCCAAAGCGTTTTCCGAGCGTGTAGTGTATCCTGTCTTTTTCAGGCAGTGCAAGATATCGGTCCATGATGGCGAGTAGTTTTGGCTTGTCCTGGGGGAACTGGCCGCGTGCCTCCATGAGCAGATCAACCATGTGGTGGTTAGCATAGTTACTGGTTATTCCATCGAGTGTATTGATCAGCAGTCGTTGTTCCTCGATGATATTTTTTTCCGTTTGAAAATGGTATTTTCCCGTACGTACCTGTTCTTCGAGTCCTGAACCTGGCTTGACTCCGATGGTCAACACACGGATGTAATGTGGATTGATCTGGTTGAGCACTTGTGCCGTTTCTCTGGCGTGGTCCTGCCAGAGTTCCTGTCCGCCCAGCCCAAGGATGATGAACTCGGAGATGTCCATTCCTGCCGCTTTAGCCATGCATGCTGACTTGATAATATCCGCTGCAGTTGTACCCTTGTGCATCTGCTTTAAAACTGCATCAGATCCAGACTCCATGCCGCAGTAGAGTTTGTTCAGTCCGGCGTTGCATATCTCCTGCATTTCTGAGGGGGACTTCCTGATCATGGTCTGTGCGCGACCGTAGCTACTGATACGCTGCAGTGTCGGGAAGTGGCTTTTGAGGAAGGCAAGTACTTCAATTAACTCCGCTGTTTTCATGACAAAGCTATCCCCGTCCTGCAGGAAACATGTGCGGAATGTACGTCCCCTGTGGAATTTTGCAGCGGCCTCTATATCCTTGCGAATTTCATCCAGTGAACGTATGGAAAAAGGCATACCCTTGTAGTTGACGCAGAACTCACAACGGTTCCAGGGACAACTGCGCGTTGTCCGGATAAGGAGGCTTTCAGCTTCATCAACCGGGCGGATCGGGCCAAGCTCAAATGGACATGTATTCATAAATGGGTTTTTCCTGAGACATTCCTTGTGAAAATTTATGGAGGCATGTTTGCACCGCGCTATAAGTAATGTCAACGTCAAAGGCATTACCGGGCGAATTTTCATACGGCCATGCTGACTTTGCTACTTGACGAATTCGCAGAATTGGTTAGCGTGGCAGCATGTTAAATCTTATCAAATCACGCAGGAGCGTCAGGCAGTGGAAGTCTGATGCGGTACGGGAAGATGATGTCGAAAAGGTGTTGGATGCGGCGATGAACGCGCCATCGGCAGGTAATGAACAGCCATGGCAGTTTGTCGTAGTGACTGATAAGGCTGTCCTTAATAAGGCCGCGGGTCTTAATCCTTATGGTGGTTTTGTGAAAGACGCGCCGGTAGCGATCCTGGTGTGCGGTGACGTAAGGTTGGAAAAATTTCCAGGGTACTGGGTTCAGGATTGCTCGGCCGCGGTCGAGAACATGCTGCTGGCTGCTCATGCACTCGGGTTGGGTGCGGTTTGGACGTCGGTTTATCCCATAGATGACAGGATTGTCGGATTCAGGAAATTATTCAATCTCCCGTCAGAAGTCATCCCTTTTGCGTTAATTCCGCTTGGTTATCCACGCGTAAAAGGCAGAGACGCGTCAAGCAGGTTTAATCCTTCGCGGGTTCGGAAGAATATCTGGTAGCTGGAAATTCCAGTTACTGGCACAGATCCTAATAATTATCAGCGTTATCCTGCGGGGAGAAGCCCAGTTTCTTTCTTGTTTCGGCAAGATCAAAAACTCCGTGTGTGTTATTGCTGACTGCGAAAGCTGCCATAAAATCAGTTTCAACCTCAAGTGCCCTTGTGAATGCGCTTACGAGATCGCGTTTGCTGCAGAAAACGGCGCGCATATATGATCCGCCGTAAAGAGCTGGGTTGTCTTCCGGTGTCGTCCAGCCGATCCTCAGGGCCACAAACTGCATGCCCAAATATGAAAGGTGGCGCCCCAGATTCTCCCCGTAAACCTTTGATATTCCATAAAGTGAAAGAGGGGTCGGCGGCTGGTCGAGTGTAATTGAATTCCATTCACCGTTTCGAAGTGCATAACCGAGGGCGCTTTCGTGGTAGAAGTTGGAGCTGGCAAAAACGATCTTTTTTACTCCAGCCCGCCTGGCTTCTTCGAAGGTCTGGCTTAATGCCTGGAAATTGTTGCGATAGGTGTTGCTGGCCGGGGCGTTTGGATGAGGATTGCCGGCCAGGTGTATAAGAGCGTCAAGTCCGTCAAATACGCCGTTAAGTTTCTCTTTTTCGGCGAAATCGACCTTAACACATTTTGCGTCAGGTGCGTGCCTGATGGTGTTGATGTCATAAAGAGTCAGGTCGTAATTATCACGCAGACCGGCGGAAAGGGTTGCCCCTATATTGCCAGCCGCGCCTGTGATGCCGATTTTTTTGAGTGATTTTTTATTCATTTTTTTATTCTGTCCCGAATGAATAATCAGGTCAAGTATTCGTTTTCATGATTGTGGATTCAGCAAAGAAACTGCTGGCTTCAACCAGCAGCGCTTCATTATAGTTGCCGATCAAGAATGAAGATCCGTTTTCAGATAGTTTGTTTTACCCGCTGGGGGCAGAGCCTGAAGGTTTGTGGTTCTGTACCTGTGTTGGGCAGTTGGGATTTGGCTAAAGCGCCTGTTATGTACTCAAAGGATTCAGGGAAAGGTTTATGGGATGTGGATCTGGATGTGGATTCTGGAAGCATCAAATCGTTTGAATACAAGTATGTGCTTTTTGAGTCAGGATCAAATACCTGTTCCTGGGAATGGGGAGCGAATCGTAAACTTACAGTTTCCAGGGCTGGGTTTGATATGTTCCAGATAAACGATTTCTGGAGGGAATATTCGCCTGAGGACAACGCATTATATTCGTCTGCTTTTACAAAGGTATTACTACGTCCAGAAATGCATGTTTCCCGCAAGGTGTTGCCCGGCGGGGCGGGCAGGAATAAGCGTATAGTCCGGTTCCGGGTTTCCTCCTTGAGAATTGAGCCGGGCCACAGGCTGTGCATCCTTGGCAATGTAAGTGCGCTGGGAGAATGGAATGAGAAAAGAATAGTAAGGATGGAAAATTCTGAACATCCTGTCTGGGAGAGGGATGTGGATCTGGAATCCGACGATCTTTCGCTTCAATACAAATACTGTATCTACGATGAGAAGATGCAGAAGGTAGTATGCTGGGAACATGGAGAAAATCGTTTGCTGGATTTGGCTTCAGTATCAAGCTCGAAAACAATTACGATCCAGACGGATTCAAGATTCAGGTTCGAAACTTCTGAGTGGAAGGGTGCGGGTGTTGCAATCCCGGTCTTTTCCCTGCGAAGTCATGAAAGTTTTGGGGTTGGGGAGTTTCTCGATCTGAAAAAAATGGTGGATTGGGCTAAGAGTGTTGGATTGAAAATGATCCAGATCCTCCCCGTGAATGATACAGTGGCAACCCATACCTGGGTTGATTCTTATCCCTATGCGGCAATTTCGGTTTTTGCCTTGCATCCCATTTATATCAATCTGCGGGCGATAGGTGTTCTGGCTTCCAAAACCACGTGTGAAATCATGGAGGTACAGCGCCGGCAGCTCAACGATCTGAAACAATTGGATTATGAAACTGTGATGCGGTTGAAGTCCCGTTATCTCAAGCTCATTTTCGATGAAGTCAGTGCTGAATTCCTTCTAGATCCTGAGTTTGGAAAGTTTTTTGAGAAAAACAGATTCTGGCTGGTTCCTTATGCGGCCTTCTCGTACCTGCGAGATTTGTATGGCACTCCGGATTTCAATAAGTGGGGGAGGTATAAGAAATTTACAAGCGGCCTTCTTGATGAAGTAACCAATCCGGATGCGCCCCAGTATGCTGACATTGCTGTGCATTATTTTATACAATATCATCTTCACAGGCAATTGCTCGAGGCTGCTGAATATGCCAGGACAAACGGTGTTATACTCAAAGGGGATATTCCCATAGGAATCTACCGCCACAGCGTGGATGCATGGATGTCTCCGAATCTTTTTAATGTGGACAGCCAGGCGGGGGCACCTCCGGATGATTTCTCTGAGAGGGGACAGAACTGGCGATTTCCAACTTATAACTGGCGTGCAATGGCTGAGGATGGTTTCGGGTGGTGGGTCAGTCGTCTCCGGAAAATAGCCGATTATTTTGATGCCTTTCGCCTTGATCACATATTGGGTTTCTTCAGGATATGGGAAATACCATGCGAGAGTCTTGAAGGTGTCATGGGCTATTTCAATCCGGCCCTGGCAGTGCATATAAGCGAGATTGAGCAACGTGGTATAAATTTTGACCATAACAGGTTTTGCAGGCCTTATATTCGTAAACACATGCTGGGCGCCATTTTTGGTGACATGGCGGATCATGTGGAACATACATATCTGGAGGAGTATTGGCCGGGCTGTTATAGGTTTAGACCGCAATTTGATACCCAGCAGAAAGTGGACGAATCTTTAAAGCCTGGCGTTCAGGCAACGCATGAAGAAAGGGCATACAATGAAAGGCTCAAGAACGGGTTGCTTTCCCTTCATGGTGAAGTGCTTTTCTTTGATGCACCATTTTCGAATGGGAATACCTTTAACCCGCGGCATTCGTTAAACAAAACCTGGTCTTACAGGGAATTGGATTCATTCGCCAGGGGAAAACTTGACGAACTTTATAATGATTATTTCTACAAGCGTAATGAAAGCTACTGGCGTGCTCAGGCGCTGGCAAAACTTCCTGCAATAAAAGATGCCACCGACATGCTGATTTGCGGTGAGGATTTGGGCATGGTTCCGGCCTGTGTTCCGCAGGTGATGAGCGAGTTGGGTATTCTGAGCCTTGAAGTTCAGCGCATGCCTAAAAAAACCAGGAATGAATTTGGCCATCCGGCTGATTATCCTTATTTGTCGGTGGCAACGCCCTCTTCGCACGACACTTCCACTGTGCGTGGCTGGTGGGAAGAGGACCCTGTCCGTTCGCAAAGGTTTTACAATACGATTCTTGGTAAATCCGGGGATGCTCCTTCCTCCTGCGAACCATGGCTTGTCAGGGCAATCATTACACAGCATCTGTATTCGCCAAGCATGTGGGCTGTATTCCCTCTGCAGGATCTGCTCGGCATGGATGAGAAGTTGCGATGTCCTGCTGCAGCTGCCGAGCGAATAAACGAACCGGCCATTTCTCAACATTACTGGCGGTATCGCATGCATATTTTTCTTGAAGAACTGATTAAGGAACACGGTTTTAACAGCAGTTTGTCCGGTCAGGTCAAAGCAGCCGGTCGTTGTCTCTGAGAATGGAGTCTGTAACCTGGCTGCAGAAGATGGTTGGTTTCAAAAAAAGGAAAGGAACAGGATGATGAATAAGGTCTGCGCGGTGGCGGTGGTGCTGGCGATGGTTGCAAGTGTGTATGGCGGTGAGGCTAAACCCATATTTGATGGTAAAACCTTTGATGGGTGGGAAGGGGATACAAAAACAACTTTTCGCATTGAGGATGGAGCCGTTGTTGGCGGGACCCTTAAGGATAAAATACCGCACAACGCATTTCTATGTACAACACGGGAATATACCAATTTTGTGCTGAGACTGGAATGCAAACTGATCGGTGCCGGCGCGAATGCTGGGATACAGGTAAGGTCACAGCGGGTTCCGAATCATCACGAAATGATAGGTTACCAGGCCGATATGGATATGAGTGCCGGGAGCGGATACTGGGGCTGTCTATATGACGAGTCGCGCAGGAAGAAGTTCCTGGCCAAGACCGAGGATTCTGCGAACAAGACTTTTGTGAAGAAGAACGACTGGAATGTTTATGAAATCCGCTGTGAAGGCAAAAATATAAAGCTGAGCGTGAATGGTGTGCAGACTGTTGATTTCACCGAGACGGAGGAAAATATTCCGCAGAGCGGAATAATCGGGCTGCAGATCCATGGCGGCGGACCAAGCGAATCCTGGTATCGCAACATCACGATAGAAGAATTGAAGTAAGGCTTTTATCCGATATCCTGGCGATGAATAAAGAAGGCCGCCGAAAAAGCGGCCTTCTTGTTTGTCATGCCTTGTGTAAGGCCTTATTGTTTGGCTTCTTCTTTGACCGGCGGCTGGCAATCTTTGCAATCCTTGCCGTCTTTGGCTTTCTTCTTGCCGTGTACTGCCTTCAATTCTTCAGGCGTGACAAAGCCGTCCTTGTCGGCGTCGGCGCCCGTAAATTTCTTTTCTGCATCGCCTTTTGTGATCATTGTTTTGAATTCGTCCAGGGCCAACTTTCCATCAGCATTTGTGTCGGCCTTTTTGAAAGCTTCAACCTTTGCTCCCTTTTTGCCGTCCTTTGCTTTGCCTTCTTTGGCGATTGCGGGAACTGTCAATGCTGCTGCGGTTATAAGACTTACTACTACCAGACCTAACTGTTTCATACTTCCGATCCTTTCTTTTTTTGGTTGGCACTACCACATTGTGCTTTGTTACTGTAATAAACGAAGAGAACGGTTGTTTATTGTGTGAGTCAGGCGTTTTTTATGGAAGAATGGATTTCCTCATGAAAATCTGTATTTTAACCAATTTCCTGTTGGTTTTGATGTTATGTGCCGCTTCAGTTGTGGCACAGGAGCAGAATCATATCTCGCTGGCGGAGATTCCGTCACCCATAATGTTTCGTGGCGATAAGACCACGGCTTATCGTGATCCGGCGGCCGTCTACCATGATGGGTGTTTTCGGCTTTACTTCACGCTTGTTACGATTGAGCCCGATGGGCAGGTGTTCTCATATACTGCATGGAGTCGGAGCCGGGATCTTTGCTCATGGACAACACCGAAAATATTCACTCCACGCGATCAGAATCTCAATTACGGAAGCCCAGGAAATGTTGTCCGGTTTGGTGATGAGTGGGTGCTGTGCCTGCAGACATATCCACGTCCAAAAGGTGAGAAATACGGTAATGCAACATCTCGCCTCTGGACGATGCGAAGCAGGGATCTTGAAAGCTGGAGTGAGCCTGAACTGCTTCGTGTCAAAGGACCTGATGTTCCATTTGAAAAGATTGGAAGAATGATTGATCCGTTTCTGCTGCAGGACGCGGCTGATCAGGATAAGTGGTGGTGTTTTTACAAGCAGAACGGGGTGAGCATGTCCTGGTCGCGTGATTTGAAAACGTGGACATATGCGGGGCGGACATCAGCCGGCGAGAATGCATGCGTTGTGCGTGATGGCGATGATTATGTCTTGTTTCACTCGCCCGAGAACGGCGTAGGTGTGAAACGTTCAAAAGATCTCAAGGAATGGCGTGATGAAGGTGTCCTGACTCTTGGACAAAATGACTGGTCGTGGGCACAGGGACGCTTGACGGGTGGGTTTGTCCTGGATTTGCGCAAGGATCCGCGAGTGGGTAGGGCGCTTATGTTTTTCCACGGTT
>MHBM01000033.1 GCA_001804885.1 Lentisphaerae bacterium RIFOXYA12_FULL_48_11 | reverse complement strand
CTGGCAGCTGGCAAATCCCGCGAAGCACAAAACCACGGACTGGACTCATGGTGCGCTGTATGCGGGCATGATGGTGCTGGGCGATATTTCACCTGATCCGAAATACCGGGATGCCATGATGTCGGTTGGAAAGACAAACGAGTGGAAGCCAGGAAAGAATGTCTATCACGCCGATGATCATTGCGTGGGGCAAATGTACTGTGAAATATTTTCGATTTACCGCGATCCGGGTATGCTTGTGCCGCTGAAGGAACGATTCGATTACATCCTCGCAAATCCTTCCATGGGCAAGGTGGATGAACGAAAGAAGGTTGAGGGAATTCCTGCCGGCATCATGCGCTGGTGGTGGTGCGACGCCCTTTTCATGGGACCGCCTGCATGGTTGCGTCTTTATGCCGTAACCGGGGAGAAAAAATATCTTGATTTCATGATCCAGGAATGGTGGGCGACTTCTGATTTCCTGTACGATAAAGAAGAGCAGCTTTATTTCAGGGACAAGTCCTATTTCGAGAAGAAAGAAACTAACGGAAAGAAGATTTTCTGGAGTCGCGGTAACGGCTGGGTAATGGGAGGGCTGGTCCGCGTGTTGCAGGTGCTTCCTGCAGGTCATCCGGAAAGGGCGAAATTCGTCGAACAGTTCAAGCAGATGTCGGGAAAACTCGTAAACTGTCAGCAGGAGGACGGACTATGGCGTTCAAGCCTTCTTGATCCTGCGAGTTATCCGAATCCTGAGACCAGCGGGTCAGGGTTCTTCTGTTATGCCCTGACGTGGGGAATAAACCAGGGATTGCTCGACAAGGCGAAATTTGAGCCGGTTATAAAGAAAGCGTGGAGCGGACTCGCCGGTTGCGTGGCTGAAGACGGGAAGTTGACTCACGTTCAGCCGATCGGCGCCGACCCAAAGAAATTTGATCCCAACATGTCTGAAGTTTACGGTGTTGGTGCATTCCTGCTGGCCGGCAGCGAGTTATACCGCATGCAGTTGCTGCAGGATGTTCAGAACACCACGATGAGCGTGATTAATGACATGGATCAGTTGCGCGCCCAGGAAACCGTGGAGATACCGATAGCTGTTCTCAAGGTGAAGCTGCCGCAGGTTACGGCGGATAATGTTGCCGTGATGGACAGCGCCGCGGCGCGCTGGATCACTTCGCAGGTGGTTGATGAGAACGGGGACGGCCGACCGGATAAACTGCTGTTCCAGTCCGACTTTCTGCCGAAAGAAAAGAAGAGTTTTGTGATGTTTGCCGGGATTGACCGGAAGAAACTGCCTGCGCCGGCTTTGACGACAACGGCGCGGTTTGTTCCTGAACGCGCGGATGATTTTGCATGGGAGTCCGACAGGATTGCGTTCCGCATTTACGGATCTGCATTATGGAAACAGGACGGCCCGGAAAAAACAGGAAGCGGGCTGGATATCTGGTGCAAACACGTGCGTGTGCCTGTTGTGGATGAGATGTATAAGGGTGGCAAATATCACAGTGATAATGGGCGGAGCGTTGATTGTTACAAGGTTGGTCCGGCGCGCGGCTGCGGCGGTGTTGCGATCTGGGCGCAGGACAAAATGTGGACTTCAAAGTGCTTTGAGAAATGGAAGCTGATCAGTGCCGGGCCGGTCCGTGCGATATTTGAGCTTTCCTACGAGGATTGGGATGCGTCGGGCAGGAAGGTGTCGGAGGTGAAAAGAATATCGCTCGACCTGGGGTCGAACCTGAACAAGGTGGAAAGCGTGTTCAAGGCGGATGGTGCTGATCCGCTGCAGATTACGGCCGGGTTGACAATACACAAGGGCGGAGTTGTGGCAGACGGCGAAGGCTGGACAACGGTATGGGAAAAGGGCGACGGGAAGGATAACGGGATGATCGGGCTTGGCCTTGTCGTGCCGGGTGCGGCTTTGAAAAAGACTGACGATCATGCCCTCCTGATCGGTCAGGTCAGACCGGGCCAGGCGTTTGTACACTATGCCGGAGCAGGATGGAGCAAGGGGCCTGATTTCAAGGATAATGAAGTATGGAACGCCTATGTGAAGGATTTTGTGGCGAGGTTGAAAGTGCCGTTGAAGGTGGAGATTCAGTAAGAAGAACGGCGCGTCTGGCAGCCGCGCCCTACCATAAGAATGAATCGGTAGGGCGGGGCCGTCCGTCTTTGTTCGGATACTATGACGGGACATGCTGGACCCGCCGAAAAATTGATGGATAAGTCGTTACAACAGCGAAAACAATTGCCACATGGAATCCCGTCCTGGGTGACGGATAAGGCGGTATTCTTTGTCACTATTTGTTGCAAGGATAAGGTGCGAAATCAGCTTTGCCATGATGATGTGGCGAAGTTGATATTTGAGTCTGTTGAATTCAGACAGGAAAAGAAGGACTGGTTTGTTTATCTTTGGCTTCTAATGCATGATCATATGCATGTGTTGGTGTCGTTACCTGTTGATAAATCCATGAAACAGGTGATAGCTAAATGGAAAGAGTATGTGGCAAAACGAACAGGCATACGCTGGCAACGTGATTTCTTTGATCACCGTTTAAGATCGGGTGAGAGTTATGTCGAAAAAGCGGCATACATCAGGATGAATCCTGTCAGGGCGGGATTAGTTGAAAGACCAGAAGATTGGAAATATGTATGGGAAGGATCGGTATTGCAGGAGAAAAGCGGCGGGTCCGGCGGCCCCGCCCTACCTGAGGAACAAAGCGTGAGTTGAAAAGCATGGCTGTCGGGGGTAAACATTATGAAGAATATACAGACTGCGGATCGGGAATTGTACAGGAGAATGACGGCCGAGGAGTTGCGGGGAAAATTCCTGCTGGAAAATATTTTCCAGGCTGGGAAGGCGGAGCTTGTTTATACAAACGTGGACAGGGCGGTTGTCGGCGGGATTGTGCCGTTGGCCAAGCCGCTGGCTTTGAATGTTGGCAAAGAAATGGCATGCGATTTCTTCTGCGAGCGGCGTGAGGCGGGCGTGATCAACCTTGGTGATTCAGGCACGATTACTGTTGATGGAAAGGAGTACAAGTTGGCTTCACGCGAATGCCTGTACATAGGGAAAGGAAGCAAGGATGTCTCTTTTGCCAGCGATTCGGCAAAGAGCCCGGCGATGTTCTACCTGCTTTCATATCCGGCCCATGCTGAATATCCGACGACACAGGTAGGACTTGATAAGGCAAACAGAATAGACCTTGGATCGGCGAAGGAGGCAAACCGGCGGACGATTTTCCAGTATATCAGGCTGGGTGGAGTCAAAAGCTGTCAGCTTGTCATGGGGTTTACGGAATTACACGAGGGGAGTGTGTGGAATACTTTCCCACCGCACACGCATGACAGGCGTACCGAGGTTTATTGCTATTTTGATCTGCCGAAGGATGGAGTCGTATTCCATATGATGGGTGAACCATCAGATACCAGGCATGTTATCGTGAAAGAGAAGCAGGTTGTGCTTTCGCCGGAGTATTCGATTCATTCCGGGGTTGGTACGGGTGGATACAGGTTTGTGTGGGGGATGGGGGGGGAGAACCAGGTTTTTGACGACATGGACAAGGTTGATATTGGTAGCATGAAATAATTGAAGATGTTTTTTAATATGCCGCGTATTTCACAAGAAAATCTTTTGCGTGATACACTGCCGGCAAGTTTGTTGTCGCTAGATGCCGCATATGTGTCTGACGCAAAATCTTTTCTTGAAGAGGTGAAATACGCGGCATGTTTACATCGCCCCAAGGTGGGGCGAAACGAAAGATCTAAATATAATATGTTAAGGGGTGTGCCCAAATAGCAAATAGTCTGATTTTCCGCGGTCACGGACCGCGGCCACAGAAGAAAACGGCTGTTTCCTCTTCTGTAGCCGGCCTCCGCGAGGCCGGAAATGATTTGGGCAACACACCCTTAAGGAGAATACATGAGCGGGATAATTGACAGGTTCAGGTTGGATGGGAAGGTGGCTGTGGTAACAGGTGCATCGCGGGGGTTGGGACAGGGGATGGCGATCGCTCTTGCCGATGCCGGTGCTGATATTGCCGCTGTTTATACGAGTGACTGTTCGCAGACATGCAAGGCTGTAGAGGCGCTGGGGCGCCGCTGCCTGCTGATCAAGGCCGATGTCGGTAAAAAAGCGTCTGCGGAAAAGATCACCGCCGAAACGGTGAAATCTTTCGGCCATGTCGATATTCTTTTGAACAATGCCGGGATCATCCGTCGTGCCGCTTTTGTTGATTTTTCGGAGAAGGACTGGGATGACGTAATGGATGTCAATCTCAAGGGTCTTTTTCTGCTCAGCCAGGCGGTGGCGAAACAGATGATAAAGCAGGGCAAGGGCGGCAAAATTATCAATATCGCTTCGATGCTTTCGTTCCAGGGTGGGGTCAGGGTGTGTTCATATACCGCGGCCAAGAGTGCCGTAATGGGACTCACAAAGATCATGACAAACGAGCTTGCTGGCCATAACATAAACGTGAATGCAATAGCCCCCGGCTACATGGCTACCGATAACACGCAGGCCTTACGCGATGATGCGAAGCGTAATGCTGAGATTCTGGCGAGAATACCGGCTGGACGTTGGGGTACGCCTTCCGACCTGGATGGAACTGTTGTTTTCCTCGCCTCTGCGGCTTCCGATTATGTAAATGGCTACACACTTGCGGTTGATGGCGGATGGCTGTCCAGGTAGGCGCTGCGAATACTACTCGCCTTCGCCAAAATGCCCCGTGCCTTGGCATGCAGTATGAGCAGCCTTAGCGCAGAAGCTTCCCTCTTCGCTCGAGGAGCTTTGCGGGACAAGTCGGCGGGCCAAGATGGCGCGGCAAACACGGTATAGTATAGATGAAGACGGGTCAAGGCTACGGCGGAGTTCCGCTGATCCCTCTTTTGTTGGCGGGATGCTCCGCGGCTTGCCGCGGGCAGCTTCACTTAAGGACAGGATCAATCGAATCTGATTTCTCGATAACGCGGATGCCCTGCCTGAGAGGATCTATTTTCTGGTCATAATTTGACGCGTCCCTCTGGGCCGGCTTTGTCTTGTCCTGTTCCGTATAGAGCTTTGATGGCGGATAGGTATAAAGAAGGTTAACGCATTCCTGGATGGCGGCATCGTTCATTCCTTCTTTCCTCAGGTGTGCTTTAAGTTGCTCAATCTGGGTGTTGTCCAGGACGAAACGACTGCATTCGTACTGTGGAAGCTCGTTAGAATTTCTTATCTGGTCTATGCGGAAGGAAACCTGGTCTGTTTCCTTTTTGCGCAAGGAGGCTGTTTTCTCCTTGAATTCCCTGTTGATGCGTTGCTGTTCTGCGTTTCGCCAGGCTTCTGCTTTCCTGATTTCAGTCCTGATCTGGCCTGCTTCGGCCGATATGGCTTTTACCCACCTTGCGAGGTTTGCAATATCCTCAGCTGACAGTTCACCGCTGCGGTAACCGGCTGCCACTGCAGAATCAGCCTTGCCCAGTTGGACTACCCAGAATCCATCTACTCGTTCCGGCGAAGGTTTCTGGCCGAATATTGTCAGCGGAGGCGTAACCACTGTGTTCCATGCAATACCTACGACAGGCACAACGGTTCCCTGCACGCAGAGATGCCATATACCGCAAACTGCGGAATCAAGGGCATGATAACTTGGTACGATCGCAAGGGCGGCTGTTACACCGCTGGCAGAGCCGGCTGTTCCGACAACAGTGCGAAAAGCCGTGTCAACGAGCGATTCGAAGAATGCCCACGGATAGGCGAGCCACCAGCCAAACAGGCGCTTCTGAGTACGTTCGGCGGCTTTTGAGAAATATTCCTTACATGCCTTCGGTGATCCTTGAATAATGAAACCTTTGAGGCAGCTTTTAAATGCCCATTTCAGGCATGACTTGCTTTGGCTTCCCAGTTTCTTGTATTTGACTTCTTTGGCATATTCGGCGAAGTCGGAACCTGATGCCTTGACGTTCTGCCAGGAATATTTTGCAGGCGGTACGTATCCAGGACAGAGCCAGATGTCGTACCAGATGCCGCTGTCATCCTGGATCCTGCCGTAGGATATCAACTGGCCCTTCTGGTGCATTGAAAGGAAATAGCCGTCTTCGGCATGCGTTAAGATGCCGGACGCCAGAATTATTACAGAAAGGGCAGTAGCGAGTCTGGTATTCATTTGGACAGTTCAATATTAAGCTGATAATAATACATATGAAAGAATAAATTTCCGGAAAGGATTCACATGAGAACAATGAGGCATGCGACGATTTTATTCCTGGCAGTAGTGTTGCCATGCATGGCAGAGAGTGTCTGGCCCGAGTTTCGTGGTCCGTATGGTAACGGACATGTTGCCGCGCCCGGCGATGAGAAGACAATTGGTCTTCCATTGAAATGGAGCGAGACTGAAAACATCAAGTGGAAGACTGAAATTCCAAACCGTGGCTGGTCGACGCCTGTTGTTCTTGGCGGACAGATATGGATGACAGCCGCCACAACGAATGGCACGGATTTTTTTGCCATATGTGTTGATACTGAGACAGGCAAAATTATTTTCAATGAAAAAGTGTTCCATTGCGACAATCCGGAACCGCTGGGTAATGCTGTGAACTGTTATGCTGCACCTTCTCCGGCAATCGAACAGGGCAGAGTCTATCTCCATTTCGGGAGTTACGGTACCGCCTGTTTGGATACATCCAGCGCCAAGGTGATCTGGAAGAGAAATGATCTTCCGTGCCGCCATTACCGCGGGCCAGGATCATCGGTCGTTCTTTTTGAAGATCTGCTGATTCTGACGATGGATGGCGTTGATGTACAGTACATGGTGGCACTGGACAAGAAGACAGGCAAGACGGTCTGGAAGACGGACAGGACGGCCATTTGGAATGACCTTGGGCCGGACGGGAAGCCTCACAAGGATGGTGATCATCGCAAGGCGTACAGTACCCCCTTGATTGTCAATGTTGATGGAAAATTCCAGATGTTCACGGCAGGTTCGAAAGCCATGTACAGTTATGATCCAAGAAGCGGGCAGGAGTTATGGAAGATAAAACACATCTGTTATTCAGCGGCTGCGCGTCCGCTTTATTACAAGGGTCTTGCCTTGATGGTTACAGGGATGCCTAAAGTTGAGGTTATAGCCATCAAGGTGGATGGAAAGGGTGATGTTACCGACAGCCATATTGCGTGGCGTTACAGCCAGGCTGTTGGAAGGACGCCCACGCCGATACTTGTCGGTGATCTTTTGTACATATTGAGTGATGATGGAACGGTGACATGTCTTGAAGCTGGGAATGGGAAGGTGGTGTGGTTGGAACGTATCAGGAGTAATTACTGTGCTTCTCCCATTTATGCTGATGGTCGCCTCTACTATTTCAGCAACCTCGGCAAGACCACAATCCTGAAGCCGGGTCATGCGTTTGAAGTTCTCGCAACAAACACACTGGATGAAGGCTTTATGGCTTCTCCGGCTGTGCTTGGCAAGGCGCTTATTCTCAGGACAAAAACCCACCTCTACCGGATTGAAGAATAGTTGGGTCTGGATGTGAAATCTGCCGGATACCTGCTTATTGTTTTTCTGCTGGCGTTGTGTTGCGTCGGCGCTGGAAAGACATGGCGTTTCTTCAGACGGAAGAAACTTCTGCATATACCTGCTTCGGATTTGTGGAAGGGTTTTCTTGCTACGAATATTCCCTTGTACACGTACTTGTCTGATAGCTTGAAAGAAGAGCTGCATGGGCATATCAATGTGTTCCTGGACGAAAAGCGCTTTGAAGGGTGTGGAGGCATTGAAATCAATGATGAGATCCGGGTTACTATTGCCGCTTTGGCCTGCATTCTTTTGCTCAACAGGAAGACGGATTATTACCCTAAGCTGAAGTCGATCCTTGTTTATCCGCACCCTTACGTTGCGGAGGATGCCGGTATGCTTGGCGACATGCGCGTTAATGCGCATTCTGTCCGGGCGGGTGAATCATGGTCAACTGGTGTTGTCGTGATTGCATGGGACCAGGTGAATTGCAGGGCCAGGAATATCGGCGGCGCGTACAATGTTGTTCTGCATGAGTTTGCCCACCAGTTGGATGAAGAAGATGGGTCTGGCACTATGGGTGTTCCGATTCTGGGGGAGGGATCGAGTTACGCAACATGGGCGAAGATTCTGGGCGGGGAATATCACAACCTGTTACAGAAGGTGGATCGTGATGAGGCTGATGTCATGAGCGATTACGGCGCGACGAACGAGGCCGAGTTCTTTGCTGTTGCAACTGAAACTTTTTTCGAGAAACCATTGCAGTTTCGCAAAGCCCATCCGGCATTGTATGATCAGTTGAAGGGTTATTATAAACTTGATCCTGCCGGATGGTTGAGCTCTGATTTAAAGTGATGATAGAAGAATGAGATTACTGATAGATGTTGGGTCTGTTATTACCATAATTAAAAATCTTAAATGCTGGTAAAACAGGGTTAGTGAGTGCTTGATGATTAGCCGCAGGCAATTTCTGAATTCGGTGACTGCAGGAACTCTGTTCCTTGCAGGTTGCCGCAGTCCTTTCTTTTCTACACACTCAAGGCGAAAGCCATCTTTTCGTGTTCTTTACAGTAATGACACGACCAACATAACGAGTTGTGTGAGTCCGTGGCACAGAAAAGGGGAACCGTTCCGGCCGAAGATGCTGGAGGCAACGATTGATGAGGCGGCTGGCGTGGATGCGCATCTGCTTCAGCCGGGGCTGTGCTGGGTCCCATGGTGGAAAAGCAAAACATATCCCGTGGAAGATCATTATCGCTGGATGAAAGACAAATACGGTGTTGATCCTGATTCGTTCGGCCGTTACATGATTGAAGGCGGCGATATCGTGAAAGTTTTTGTCGATCGATGCCGCATGCGTGGACAAGCACCTTTTATTTCATTCAGGCTCAACGACGGCCATCACAAGGAATGGGTTGATGCAAAGCCTGGCGAGAAAGTCGGAGGAGGGGCCTCACAGGGAATTACGAGGTTCTATCATGAGCATCCGGAATACCGGATCGGGTCGGACCTGAATAACTGGAATCAGCGAGTTCATGACTGGGTTTTCCCTGAGGTGCGCGCCCACAAGCTCGCGTTCATCAGGGAGCTTTGTGAAAATTATGATATTGACGGCCTTGAGCTGGATTTTCTCAGGCATTGCAGTTTGTTTCAGTTCGATAAAACAACAAGGGAACAACGCTGCAGCATAATGACAGGCTTTGTGAAACAGGTGCGTGACCTGCTTGATCGGACCGTGAAACCGGGTCAGCATCGCTGGTTGTGTGTTCGCATTCCGTGTTACCTGGCTGCGCACGATCTGCTAGGCATTGATGTGGCTGCTTTTGCGGATGCCGGTGTGGAAATGTTCAACCTTTCGTCGTATTACGTTTTTGAGCAGCAGACCGATGTGGCGGCGGTGAGGAAACTCGTGCCCAGTTCAGCGGTTTACGCGGAGATGACGCACACGACGCGGGTGGGCCCGAAGGTCAGCAGCGTTTCAGGTTATGACGATTTCAGTTTCCGCAGGACCGCTGATGAGCAGTTCTATACCACGGCACATCTCGCCTATGCGCGTGATCTGGACGGTGTGAGTACATTTAATTTTGTTTATTATCGTGATCATGGCACGCCGCTACGAGGACCTTTCGGTGAACCACCTTTTCATATCTTCAAACATCTGAAAGATCCAAGCTGGCTTGCAAAACAGCCACAGTATTATTTTATAACGCGAGCACATGATGCCCCTCCGGTACCGAACAGGCAGATGGGCAGCAAGAAGCCAAGAACAGTGAAGACAGGGGTGGTAACGGACTTTGTCCTTGATATGGCGCCGCCGGCAGGCGGATGGGAAAAGGGTGGAGTGTTGAGGGTTCAGACAAATGCGCCAATGCAAAAACATGTGCTGGCCGCGAGGTTGAACGGTTTGTTGTTGAAGCCAACGAAGAATGTTGCCGAGCCATATGTCTCGCCGCATATGCAGTTGCTGGGAACGGCGGATAAGTTACGGGCGTGGACTGTGCCGGCGGAAGTGCTGTGTGATGGGAAGAACAGGGTGGAGTTTACGATAGAGAGCGGCGGATCATCGGTTGAATTGGTGTTTCTTGATCTGGCGGTAAGGTGATAAGGTTGTTTCTGGCAGGAAAGACCCTCCCGTCTTCGCCAAGGCTTTACCGGACAAGCCGGGCCGTCTGATGATAAGGAGAATTATGATCGTTAAATTCTTGTTTGTGATGGGGTTCGTAATGTTGGGAGCGGGTGTGAAAGCGGAAGATGCGAAAGAGCAGAAGCCACAGGTGATAATATTGAAACTGGATGACATGTGTACGCATGGGGCGAAGAATGGTGCGGTTGTTTCACCGAGGTGGCTCAAGGTGATTGCTTTTCTTGAAGAACGGAAAATGAAGGCATCGATCGGCATTCATGGGTTTTCGCTGGATTGTGACAACCAGCAGTATTTTGATTATCTCAAGGAGCTAAACAAAAAAGGTTTTGAATTCTGGAATCACGGATACAAGAACAGGACGAAGGCCGACATCAAGGGTGAATTTGAGGTGGATTCTATTGAGGAACAGAAAGCATCACTGGAAAAGGTGCAGAAACTGGCGAAGGAAAAGCTGGGAGTTGAATTAAAAGCATTTGGACCCCACTGGAGCGGGACAAATGAGAGTACGGATAAGGCGCTAGATGCTATTCCTGAAATAAAATACATCTTCTTTTATGGTCCCAAGGACAAGAACGTTTCATCGAAGATTATCCTGGAACGCAATGTGAACCTTGAGAATCCCACATTTGTGCCGGACTTTGACAAGTTCAAGGCGGTCTATGAGAAATCCGGTACAAAAAGGGAGTATATAGCCATGCAGGGACATCCAAACCAGTGGGATGACAAACGTTTCGCAGGCTTTGAAAAAATCATCGATTACCTTGCAGGAAGAGGGTGTGTTTTTATGACTGTTTCCGGCTATTTTGATGCAAAAAAGGCCAACTAACCGGTATATTTCCCATCTTCTGAATATTGTCGAAAGCTTGCAATAAATTAACGGCTGATACCGTTAATTATAAAAGAAAGCTGTGTAACGGTGGTGTGGTTTGTACTGAGGTGAGTGGTGACGTGGATATAGTACAGTGGTAAACTGAAGCTGATATAAAACATTAATGTTCTGGCGTTCCTATGCAAACATCAAACAAGACGGTGTGGGTTCTTGGGTTTGTTCTGTGGACATTGATTGCGGCAGCCGCGGAGAAGCCTGTTGTGCCTCCTGCCGAGACTGATCCGAATAAAAATCCTTATGACAGCGGCATCAAGCCGACGCCTGTCTGTGAGATTGACCGGATGGTGTTCGCCCGGCTGGAAAAGCTTGGTATTCAGCCGGCAAATATCTGTTCTGATGCCGTGTTTGTCCGGCGTGCTTTTCTTGATGTGATAGGAACTCTGCCCACTGCAAAAGAAGCAAAAGAATTCATCAAAGATACAAATCCTAAAAAGCGTGAGGAATTAATTGATGAGTTGCTGAAGCGCGAGGAGTTTATTGACTACTGGACAATGAAGTGGTGTGACATTCTCAGGGTCAAGGCTGAATTCCCAATCAATCTCTGGCCGAATGCCGTTCAGGCTTATCATCGCTGGATCCGTACTGCGATCCGGGACAACATGCCATATGATAAATTTGTACGCGAATTGCTGACAGCCAATGGCAGTAATTTCAGGGTTGGGCCGGTAAATTTCTACCGCGCAGTGCAGAGCAAGGAACCGAATGGGTTGGCGCAGGCTGTTGCTCTGACATTTATGGGGGAACGTGCAGAGAAATGGCCGCAGGAGCGACTTGATGGCATGGCCGGATTCTTTTCGCAGCTCAGTTACAAATCCACGCGTGAATGGAAGGAGGAAATTGTATTCTTTGATTCAACGAGGACCAACAAGGATGGTGTGGTGGCGACCAAGGCGGTTTTTCCCGATTGTAAGGAATTTAAATTTTCCCCTGACCGTGACCCGCGGTTGGTGTTTGCCGACTGGCTTGTTTCGTCGGACAACAAATGGTTTGCGCGCAATATCGTCAATCGCATGTGGTCTTGGCTGCTTGGGCGGGGCATCATACATGAGCCTGACGATATCCGGTCTGACAATCTGCCTGTGAATCCAGAGTTGCTGGCCTACCTGGAAAAAGAGCTCGTTGCGTCAAAATGGGACCTTAAGCATATTTTCAGACTGATCCTGAAATCGCGCACTTACCAGCTTTCTTCGGTTTCGGGTCCTCGCAACCAGGAGGCCGAGGCGAACTTCGCGCGTTATCCGTTGCGGCGTCTCGAAGCTGAGATTCTGATTGATGCTTTGAATCAGATCACGGGGACTACCGAGAAATATACGAGCGCAATTCCCGAGCCGTTTACTTTTATACCCGAGGATCAGCGTTCAGTTGAGCTGCCTGACGGCAGTATCACCAGTTCATTCCTGGAACAGTTCGGGCGCCCGTCGCGCGATACGGGGCTGGAGTCGGAGCGGAACAATAAGGTTACTGCCGACCAGCGGCTGCACATGCTGAATTCAAGCCATATCCAGCGAAAGCTCGAACAGGGGCCGAAAATGGTATATTTATTGAAGAAGGCCTCGTCTCCACGAGAAGTGGTTGGCGGACTTTACTTGATGATTCTTTCGCGTTTACCTACGGAGCAAGAAGCCAGGGCCGTAGTAAATTATACAGAGTCCAGCGGTGTAAAGGGGCGTGATGTGGCTATAGACCTGGCCTGGGCATTGATAAACAGTCCTGAATTTCTTTACCGGCATTAGACGAAAGAGCAGGTGAAATATGAAGTCAAATCCTATTACCCAAGAAATCTGGAACAATGGAAATTTGCATGTAACACGGCGTGAGGCAATACGCAGAACCTTGCTGGGCACTGCCGGCCTGATGCTGGCCGATCGCGTTGTTCCTTTTGCCAAGGCTGCACCTAGAACTCCAACGGCCAAGTCAGTTATACAGATATGGATGTGGGGTGGACCCTGCCATCTGGATACTTTTGATCCCAAACCTGAAGCCGGCAATGATTATTGTGGTCCTCTGGCTAAGACCTTGGAAACGAACGTAAAGGGTATAAGAATTGGCGAGATGCTGCCCGAGTTGGCAAAGCAGGCAGATAAATACACGATCCTCAGGGGGATGACGCATGGTATCAACGGTCACGAGACGGCGGCTTATGAAGTTCAGACTGGGAGAAAACCTGGTGATGGGCAGGTTTACCCGGCTGTTGGTGCCGTGGTTTCTCTCTTTAAAGGTTATGAAGCTGGCTACAAGGGGCTTCTTCCGCCTTATATTGTGTTGACCGAGTTACAGGGACGCTTTTCAGAAGCCGGGTTTCTTGGATCAAGGGCCAAGCCTTTTGCGACGGGTGGTGATCCTGCTAAAAACCCGTTTGTTGTCGAAGGTGTAGTGGCAAAGGGTATTACTGAAAAGCGGCAGAAAGATAGAAGGGAACTACTGCAGAACCTTGACACCATGGGGCAGATCATGAAGGACGATCCCCGCCTGAAGGATAATGAGAAGTGTGAACAGGCCGCTTATGACCTTATTCTGGGTGATGCCGGCAAAGTGTTTGATCTGTCACAGGAAAAGGAAACTGTACGTAACCAGTATGGCCTTAATACTTTTGGACAGTCCTGTCTTCTGGCGCGGCGCCTGGTTGAACGTGGGGTTCCGTATGTCACGATAAATTACAAGGGGTGGGATACACATAAGGCACATTTTCAGACAATGCGTAAAAACCTTCCTGTTTTGGATAAAGGTTTTGCGTCGCTCCTGCAGGATCTTTCTGATCGCGGACTCCTTGCCAGCACAATCGTTTGGTGGGGCGGTGAATTCGGGCGAACGCCTAAAATCCAGTGGGAGGCCCCATGGAATGGAGGACGAAACCACTATGGTAAGGCGTTCTGTCATGTTGTTGCGGGTGGTGGATTCAAGGGCGGACAGGTTGTGGGTGCCACGACTGCAAATGGTGAAGAGGTGAAAGATCGTCCAATTTATCCGCCGGACCTTATTGGAAGTTTTTATCAGCTCCTCGGGATAGACCCAAATGCGAAGTTACCCCACCCACAGGGGCAGGATGTACGGGTAATGTCTGCGAATAATGCTGACGGTAAGGAGCGAAGGGGCGGCTTGTTGACGGAAATTATGTGAACAAGGAGCGTTTATGAAATTCTCTCGGATCTCCTGGATCCTTGGTTGCATCTTGATGAGTGCAACATTTTTACATGCGCAGACGTCTCAGGGTGGGCCGCATATTGGATATGTTTATCCAGCTGGCGGGAAACAGGATTCATCCTTTGATGTGACAATAGGTGGCCAATTTCTTGGAGGGCTAACCAATATATTTGTTTCAGGTGGTGGTGTGCAGTCTTCGATTGTTGAGGTCATCAGGCCGATAAGCGGGAAAGAACTGAACGATTTACGTATCAAGGCTGACGAGTTGCTCGCCCGTAGGTCGGTAGTTAAGAATGATTTCAAGGCGCTGGAGAATTTCCGGAGTTTTAAGAATGCTAGCAAGGATGACAAAAAGAACGACGGAATGGAGGATAAGGAAATACAGGATCTCAAAAAGAAGTATGAGAATTCTAAATGGACAGCGGAAGACGATAAAATGCTGATGGATGTCCGGAAAAAAATTTCCGGTGGAATAAGGCGCCCTGAAAACCCATCTATTTCCGAGATTGCCAGCCTGCGATTTAAGATATCACCAGACGCCAAACCTGGCGATCGTGAGATACGACTGGTTACGGCACAGGGGCTCACAAACCCCATGCTTTTCAAGATAGGAGTGATTCCGGAGTACACTGAACCAGCGAAGAAAACCATCCAGCAGCAAAGAGTTATAAAAGGGGGTGAGGGCGGCGGGTTTGGTTCTGTTAAGGAGAAAAAAGATACGAAGGTAACATTGCCGGCAGTAATAAATGGACAGATACTTGAAGGTACTATAGATCGTTACTGTTTTGAGGCGAAAAAGGGAACGAAGCTGGTAATCATTTCAAGTGCAAGGGAGCTGATACCTTACATTGCTGACGCAGTTCCTGGCTGGTTTCAGGCAACTCTGGCACTGTACGACTCATCTGGTAACGAGGTTGCTTATAACGACGATTTCCAGTCCAATCCCGATCCGGTCCTCTACTACGAGATTCCGTCCGATGGGGAATATGTTCTTGCTATTAAGGATTCAATCTACCGTGGCAGGGAGGATTTTGTCTACCGCATTACTCTTGGTGAACTGCCATTCATAACGAGTATTTTCCCCCTGGGCGGTCCAAAAGACTCATCGACAAAAATTGAATTGAAAGGATGGAACCTGCCTTCCAGTTCTATGACTTTTGATGTGAAGGACAAAGCGCCTGGCATATATCCGGTTTCGCTACAGAAGGATGAATGGATTTCCAATGTAATGCCGTTTGCCGTAGATGATGTGCCGGATTGCCTTGAAAAGGAACCGGACAGCCAGCACAGGACTGCCCAGATGATAACCATGCCGGTTGTTGTTAATGGCAGTATTGATCATCCCGATGATCGTGATTTCTTTAAATTCGAAGGGAAGGCGGGTGATGAGATTGTTGCCGAAGTATATGCGCGTCGGTTGAACTCGCCGCTGGATGCGATGGTGAAGTTGTCTGATGCCGGCGGGAGGGAGATTGGTTGTAATGATGATTTTGAGGACAAGGGTTCCGGGCTGGAGACACATCACGCGGATTCTTATCTCAGGGTCACCCTCCCGTCGAACGGTACATATTTCGTGGAGGTTGTGGATGTCCAGCATAATGGCGGTCCTGAGTATGCGTATCGCCTTCGCGTCAGCATGCCGCGACCGGACTTCGCGTTGCGCGTGACGCCGTCCAGTGTGAATCTCCGGGCGGGCGGGACGGTCGCGGTGACCATATACGCGCTGCGATATGATGGTTTTACCAACGCCATAAACGTTGCCTTGAAGGATGCACCTGAAGGTTTCAAGCTCGGTGGAACAATAATTCCAGGGACACAGGAGCAGGTTCGGGTTACATTGACTGCCCCGCCTCTTGCCCAGACACAACCAGTTGCGTTAAAGGTAGAGGGGACGGCAACCATTAAAGGGAATGTAGTGACCCGGCAGGCGGTGCCGTCCGAGGATATGATGCAGGCGTTTTTCTACCGGCACCTTGTGCCTTCCGAGGAAATGCGCGTAGGTGTGGGTGGCAGGGCAAAGTCGAAACAGAAAAAGAAGCAGGTTCCTGCCGTAAAAGTCATCAGTGCGCTTCCTGTGAGAATTCCCGCTGGGGGAACCGCTGTGATAAAGTTAAACATACCGGGCGATCTCGCTGCGAAGAAAATAGATCTTGAGCTGGATGATCCGCCCGCCGGTGTGCGTTTGGTGAAGTTTTCGTCAATGCCGAGCGGAGCCGAAATTCTACTTGCCAGCGACCAGAAGCAAGTTAAGGAAGGTCAGGAAGGTAACTTGATTATTGCCGCTTATCTTCGTTCCGATAAAACGGAGAAAGATAAACAGTCTGGCAAGTCACGCGTTAAACTGACGACGCTGCCGGCAATTCCATTTGAAGTGATCGCGAAACAGAAATAGGTCTTCTGATTATCGCGTCGAATCCATTATTCCGCGGAAATAGCCGATTGATTCTGCAATGCCGACAAGAGGGTCCTGCATGTCCTTCTCGTATTCCAGGCTGCAGGCTCCGTTGTATTTGACTTTTCTCAGCATTCGCACGAATGCCGGTAAATCCAGAATACCGCGAGGCAGCTCGATGCCTTTACCCTGCTTGTCGGGCGAAGTTATGTTCTTTATGTGTATATCATATACGCGGCCGGCATATTTCTCCATGTCTGCCACAGGGTCTGCGCCGGTACGCATGTTGTGGCCGATGTCAAGGCACATGCCGATACGCGGATCAAGATCCTTGATGTAATTCATGATGCACTCTGCATTGGAGTAGGGCAGGTTGTCCGGGCCATGATTGTGGATTGCATACTTGAAGTCGTACTCTTTGACTTTTCCTTCGACATACTTGAGAAGTTCCGGTGATTCGACTTTCTTCTTGTCGACTTCCTTGTGAGGCACGCCGACGATCAGTTTTACACCGACGCGTTTGGCATAGGCAAATGCCTCGTCAACTGCCTGTTCGGTGCCCATGTAGATCGGGCCTACTGCGTATCCGGTCACTCCGAAGGATTTGCATTTTTCATGGAATGCGGCGATTTCTTCATCCGTGCTTTTCATTGGAAGATGGAAATCCTTGATGCATAGGTAATGAACATCCACTTTCTTCATCATTTCCAGTGCCTGGTCGAGCTTGAATTTATTGAATGAGTAACCCGCAATGCCGAGACGGAAGGTATCTTTAGGGTTGCCTGATTCGGCGGACTGTTGGGCATAGGAGGTCCTGGTCGATGCTGTGGCCATGCCGGCGGCAAGAAGGCCCATGCCTGTTGTCTTTAGGAAGGAACGTCGTGAAGTCATGATTAATCTCCTTAATTATGGGGGGAATTGTTAGATCCGTTTAGCGGTGAAGTCAACTGGATTGTTGGCGAAGAGGCCAGTTTGGGTGAATATTTACGTGCTGGATAGTATGGGATTGTCAATGTGTTGAAATGTGATAGCATGTGCCAAATAATATGCTTTGAGAGTGCGGTTGTCAGTATGTGGGCATAAATAATCATGTATATGATAATTTGAGGAAATGATTCTGAATTCAGAGGGTACAACTGGTCAGTTTGGAATTGATAAAGCCTCTCCAGGGGATTTCATCCGTTTCCTCAACAATATCATCAACTCGATTGATGATCCGATTTTTGTCAAGGATGAGCAACACAAGTGGGTGCTTCTTAATGATGCATGTTGCAGGCAGATAGGGAATGAGAGGGCCGTCCTGATAGGGAAAACCGACTTTGATTTTCACCCACAAGCTGAGGCCCAGGTATTCTGGGACAAGGATGCTCTGGTCCTGAAGACTGGCGAAGTTAACCTGAACAGAGAGAAGGTCACTTATCCTGATGGCAGTGTACATGTTGTATCCACCAAGAAATCATTGCTGACAGATTATGCGACGGGCCGGAAATATATAGTTGGTATTATCAGGGATATAACTGCCCAGGCTGCGTTGGAGGCGGAACGGGAAAAGCTTATTATCGACCTTCAGGATGCACTTCTTCGAATCAAAACTTTGAAGGGTTTGATACCTATCTGTGCCGCCTGCAAAAAGGTCAGATCGGACGATGGTTACTGGGAGCAGGTCGAGGACTATGTGCACGAACATTCCGGGGCTGATTTTACTCATGGTTATTGCCCCGAGTGTGCCGCTAAATTACTCAGTGAAAGCTGATCAAGTCGAAGTGTTGGATATTCGGTGGAGTCCTTTGCGTTGGTCTCCATTGTATTGTGAACAAGTATTTCTCGTCAAACTAACTGGAGGAAAGGAATAGTTTCATGATGGTATCTCGAGCATCTGCATTGTCCGTCGGTCTGATGTGTGCCGTTATCTTTGCCTTGAACGCTGATGCGCAGGTTAAACAGCCTTTGGCGCCGGCTTCCGAACGCATTGTTGTAATTATCAGTGTTGATGGTCTTTCTGCCTGCTATCTTGATGATCCAAAAGCAGACATACCTACAATTCGCAGGCTGGCACTGGAAGGTGCGAGGGCGGACGGAATGAAATGTGCAATGCCTTCAGTGACTTGGCCTACTCACACTACGCTCGCGACGGGTGTTCATCCTGGAAAGCATGGAGTCATCGGCAATTCGTACTGGGACAGAGAGGAGGGGAAGTCGGTTGCCTTCATTCCTGACCCACTGTTTGACAAGGACGAGATCGTAAAAGTTCCGACCATCTATGACCTTGCGAGCCGAGCCGGTCTGAAAACCGCGGCCATCTGCTGGCCGGCCAGCCGCAACGCCAAAACTCTCGACTGGACAGTGCCCGATATTTTTCCGAACGACTTGTTCCAGAAGTACAGCACACCCTCCTTGCTTGCCGAATTCCGTGAGGAAAATATTCCTTTCGACATGCAGGAGACATGGTGCAAGGCCCCTGTCGGTGGCGTTGCCAGGGACTGGATGTATTCACGCATGGCATGCCACGTGATTCGCAAACATCGTCCGAATCTTCTTATGCTGCACCTTGTGGAATCCGATCATGTCCAGCATGCTTACGGATTGCAGTCGCCCGAAGCCTATTGGGTTTGCAGTCACTCGGATGACCGTATACGCGATGTATGGGAGGCGGCAACCGCTGCTCTGCCCGGGCGTGTTACGTTTTTTGTGGTGTCTGACCATGGGTTCATGTCCTATACGCGCGAGATCAAGCCTAACATTAAACTCAAGCAGTCGGGTTTGATCAAGATGAACGGGACAAAAATAGTTTCCCGCCAGGTCACGGCTCTCGGGCAGGGCGGCAGTACTTTTATCTACGTTCTCGACAAGGAACATCGCTCTGAAATTCTTGCAAAGCTCGCGGCAGAATTCCGGGATGTTGAAGGTGTTGATCTGGTAATAGAGGAAAAGGATTTTGCAAAGTTTGGTATGATTACCGCGGATAAAGACCCGCGCATGGCAGATCTTGTTCTATCGGCAAAACCTGGATTCAGTTTCTCCGATAATATGACAGGGGATGCGGTGGTGACGCCGCCTGGCGGACCGGTCCGTGGTTCTCACGGGTGTGATCCTGCTCAGCCTACGCTCCGGTCGATGTTTGTCGCCTGGGGTGCAGGGATCAAGGCGGGCAGCAGGGTGACGGGCATGAATTCCACAGATATGGCTCCGACGGTTGCAAGGTTAATGGGATTGGATATGGCCGATGTGGACGGTAAAGCGAGGGATGAAATTCTGGTTAAATGAATCTTATAATATGAAAAGAAATATTCTTACTGTGGTTTGCATGTTGGCGTTCGCGGTGTCATCACATGCGGGTGGGGAACTGGTCAATAATGGTGATTTCTCGAAGCTTGATGATTCCGGCTGGGTTGCTGGATGGCCTCGCGGCAGAAATGCAGTGATTCAAAAGGGTGACGATGGTAACAGACTGGTGTTGTCCGGAGCCAATGCCGGTGTAAACATGAAGATTCCGTTACGTCCTGAATACTGGCAGCTTAAACTTT
>MHBM01000032.1:2772-6289 GCA_001804885.1 Lentisphaerae bacterium RIFOXYA12_FULL_48_11 | reverse complement strand
AACCATGAGAGTGATCGTTGGGTGAACAAAATGGAAGAAACAAAACAGAAACATATTTTACCTGTGATCATTACAGTAGCCACAGCAGGCTTTCCTATAATCATGGGAAGTGGTCACTGTTGCCATCGGAACTCCAACATTGCTTCTGTGCTGTTGCTTGTTGTCGTTATTACAGCCTGCTGTTTCTGGACTGCTCATGCAAAAACTCGAGGAAAAGCCTGGTTACGCACAGTACTTGCCTTCGTTATTGCGATCATAATGCAACTTTCATATCTCCAATGGTTACATTCACCTTCATTTCCAAAGGTTCTTCTTTCTCGTCAATCACTAGAAAAAGAAGCACAGATTCAAAAAATGATACAGGAAAGAACCACCCAACCAGTTTTTGAACGCGATTCTCGTGCCCAGCGGCACTCGAACGCGTTAAAATGACCGTTCGGCATGAAAAGAAAGGAAACATGACAAAGACAAGACTCGTGCTAGTGGAAATTATTGCAGTCGTATTACTGACCCAAATTCCTATTCATGCACAGGAGTTGAAGAAGCTCAGTCTTGACGATGCGTCGTCGATTGGACTCACAATCAAGACAGATACGGGTGTTAAAACAGAAGGCAAAGCATCAATCAAAATCACGACAGCTTGGCCAACAACAGTCTGTTTGGGCGAAGTCATAGGAGTGGATCTTGAGGAAGCCAAGCTTGTGTTCAAAGCGAAAGTGAAGACTGAACTCGAAGGCGACGCATTTCTAGAGATGTGGGTGAAGGTTGGAAATGGACAGTTCTTCTCAAAAGGAATGAACGATCCGGCCAAGGGAAAGGGAGACTGGAAGACAATCCAGACACCATTCATGTTTCAGAAAGGACAGAAGCCTGACAAGGTCACGCTCAACATCGTAATCAACGGAAAAGGCACAGTGTGGGTCGATGACATCGTTCTATCCAAAGAACCACTAAAATAATTGCCGAACCAGATCTCGGAGCGTACCTTCGTGCCCGCGGCGGGCACTCGGACGCTCAAGATTGTCGTTCGGATTAATGATGAAGAATTTTAGAACAGTCTTACAAGTGTTGGTTGCTTTAGCATTTTGCTCGTGCCGGACTATCACTGATCGCAGTAACGATGTGCTAATGGAAAAAGACATGGAGTATATTCCAGGATGCCCACCAACACTGACAAACTGTACGAATGTCTTCTGGGCTAAATTCGTTGATATGAATTATAAAATATATACATTCCCAAAACCTGGTGATCCCAAAGGAGCAAACAGTGGCATTATTGACATAGCTCATATTTTGTATACCCCAAAAGATGCGATACCACTCCCATTCACGTTGGGACAAGCCATCCTTACAGAAGAATCGAAACGATCGGACATAGTACTGCTACAACCATTGCTAGTTATCGCAAAAGATCTCGACGGCCACAAATGGCTTATCTCACTCCGTCAACAAGATGACAAAGTTTCCATTGTTCGTTTAAAACCTGTCAGCTATACACCTCCCTTCGACAATCTTTTCTGGGTCGTACGCGAAGAACCTATTTATTATGGAGATGACAAGCGTCTGCATGATTATCTGAGAGAAATAAAGAATAATCCGAACAAGGGCATCAATGGTACTCGGTGAAAGCGGCTTTCACCTCGACCATTATGCCATGCGTTAGGTCCATGAAATTATGAAGAAATACAATCCATGCAGCAAGGGACTCACATATCTCTGCGGTGGAGATTTTGACGAAAGCGTGATCAAATTCTCGCTCTACAGCGACGATCTGGACCCAGATGAAATATCTAGAATAATTCGTCTCAAACCAACACAGGCATACAAGAAAGGAAGCTTGTCGGCAAACAAGAAGATGATTAGGCGCCACGGAGCATGGAAACTTGAAACGCCGTGGATCTCAAAATTCTCGTTTGAAACAAATATTAGCCGTTTTCTATCAAAATTGCCGACCGGCAAGAAGCTATGGTCAGAACTGACATCACATTATGACACCGAATTGACGGTTGTTCTTCGTATGCGCACTTGGAATCGCAGCGCAACACTCTCGGCGAAGATTATTCAGGAATTGGCGAAGAGAAAACTATCACTGGGAATAGACGTTTATTTTGACGACGACTCGAAATTATGGTCAGAAAAGAAATGGAAACGGACCTAACAAGGGCATGAATGGTATTCGATGAACCTGCGGTTCATCTCAACCATTATGCCATGCGTTCGCATTGAAAGAAAATGAAAATGTTCCAGAGCATACCCTTTCGCAAACACTTGTCAGACAGTGACCTCGTCGAGAAAACTCGCAAAAATCTTAAATGGTTCAAACGAGTCGCATGGGTTCATCTTTCGGTGGTCGTTGCGCTGGCTTTTTTGCTGCCTAAGTTCTTTCGTATGATCATGCAAATGATCGACACCATGCCGAACGATTCCAGAAAATGGGCATGGATGGGACTTCTTTTCGGTGTCGTTATGGGATCAGTTTTTGCAGCTTATATATTCAAAGCCATTGAATCAATCATCATGGGGTTCGACCTACTTGGAGCAAATCGAAAGGACAAACTCCTGATTCGATACCATGATTATCTTAAGCAAATTGCAGAACAAAAGAAATGCGAACCAGGAGCTGAAGGCGACGCGGTAACCCGCGCGCCTTAGCTCATTCGTTGGGAGAATAAAGGAGAATAATCAAATGAATGAAGTACGATTTAAGGTTCAAGGCTCAGCAACTGAACCGTACGATGTAGTGTTTAATAAAACGGGAAACAATCTCACAGCCCACTGCACCTGTCCAGCTGGCGAAATGAGGCAGCATTGCAAACATCGTATTCACATTCTTCTTGGAGATACAGAGGGGATTGTAAGCCAGAATAAGAATGATATTGCAATTGTGCTGTCATGGTTACCTGGTTCCGATGTAGAGGTTTGCCTCAAAGAGTTTAACGAAGCAGAACAGGCTCAAAACGCAGCAAAGAAACGACTGGAAGTAGCGAAGAAGAAACTGGCAAAAGCATTAACCGACTGAATCTCCCAACAAGTTTTTGCACCGTATTCTTCGTCCGCGGCGGACTCGAAACGATGAAAATGTACGTTGGGCTTAGAAGAAAATGAAAAAGCACATTATTTCTGTCGCTGTCGTCATCTGTGCCCTAGTAATCTTGCGACTCACGATTCCTTGTACAGTCAAAGGTTGCTGGACAGGATCAAGTCTCATAAGAGTTGTCGACGGGCACAGTTTCATCAGGTTCAAAGACGGCATAGGGGTTCAGTACTGCGAGCATATCCCCCCAGCCTCGGCCCACCCTTACCACAAGACTGGGCAAAATGAATGGCGATGGGACTATCACAACATAAAGCTTTTGCCGAACACAGACACGTGGGCCGTAGACACCAATACTTTCGCAGTCCTTCACCCTGGTTGGTTCTTCATGTCTGCTGAGTTTCCAATGAAAAAAGAAACATTCAGACTTCATCGTGACTTGAGGTTTTGGCGGATGCAAAACACCATTCAGAACCAACCGAA
>MHBM01000032.1:0-2759 GCA_001804885.1 Lentisphaerae bacterium RIFOXYA12_FULL_48_11 | reverse complement strand
AACGAGTAAGGAAGGCCCAACAAGTCATTCGAGCGCGACTCGTGAACCCAGCGGTTCACTCGCCGCTCAATGATGGCGTTGGGTGTAAGAATATGATGAAACAGAATCATGCAAAGATGGTACTAGCATGCCTTATTTTCTGCGGAGGTTGTGCTTCCATTGACGAACACGGATCCAGAATAGGTGGTCAACCTATCGTTTACCCTGGAGTTCGATCCTACATCGACCTCGCAACGACACCTTTGAGCGAACACGGTCCAGAACATGATTCATGCTTGGAAGCAATGTTTTTGCCGTTCTTGCTTGTTGATGGCCTAGCCCTGACACCGGCAATGGACACAATCCTTTTGCCAGTGGATATCGTTTGGATTATTTTACACAAGGAACCAAACAAAGACACCCAACCAACAAATCCACCGTATTCTTCACCAGCGGCTGGTTCGAAACGGTGATTTGGATCGTTAGCACAAAAATAAAAATGAAATTGAAATCAGAAATGAGTAGTGGTAGAAGACAATCTCGAGCGGTGACCACCAGTCCATGTACCGGCTTGCAGGTCTTCGTCCGGGGCGTCAGGACTGCTTTATGCAATGATCCAGCTTGCTGGAGCGCCAACCTGATTGTGGCACCGCTCACTTCCTCCCCACTTCTGAATTCCAGGCAATGACCTGAAATGCAATTGGCGTCAACCATGAGAAGAAGAGAAGAAATGTGCTAACAAAACCTTTCAGCGTACCGTCGGAAGCCGCCGTCCGCTGAAGGTTGACGTTCGCATCATAAAGAATGAAAAAGACATTCAGAATAATTGCAGGGATTGCCGTGAACTCTTTGGCCGTTGTTGGTGTACTGGCAATCCTGTTGACCATATGCGTCCGGAGCTCGTGGCCCAGCATGTACTGGCCTGATATTCAAAACAGCCAGGCCCTTCGGGCTGACTGTGCTGCCCTTCTGGATAAACATGAAGCCGACGTCATTCCCAAAGTTAAGTGGCCACAGTCTATCCAGATTCTCGAGCCCAAAGCCGTTCAAACTTATGGAAATTGTGTCATCATCACCATTTCAGGAGGCGGGATTGGTTCTGGGTGGGGTTTCGTCGTCTACCCTAACCAAGCACTCATTTCGTCCGAGAGACAGACAGGAATGCAGATTTGGGGCACAGGACAACAAGGAATTTTTAAGTTCCAGACAATCGAATAAAGAGGAATGCGAACAAGGGCATGAATGGTACTCGGTGAAAGCGGCTTTCACCTCGACCATTATGCCATGCGTTCGCATCGAGGAAAGACATTGAAAACAGGAAAAATATTGCGCTTGGCAGAGATGAAAGGAGCGCTGCTGGGGCCATTCGCTGCGCAAGTAATTATCGTAGTGTTCGCAGCAATGATTTTGGACGGCGGGGTCATAGCTTCTTTCTGTCTGGCAGGAATCGCAGCTCATTGGTTAATGGTTGCATACCTAGCTTTTCGGAGGCGAGACGCCTTGACCGAAATGGATCAAATATTTGTCAAGGTAGGATTTGTACTTTTCACGCTGATCGCAATGTTGACTGTTGCTGCCGTCAGCACATTATATTACATGTTCAACCCATGAGACAACAAAGATAAGAATCTGCGAACCATTCGCTGAAGGGTACTTTTCAAACCTGCGGTTTGAAAATCCCCTTAGCGAGGACGTTCGCCGAATAGAAAAATGAAAAGATCAATAGGCAAAATTGTCATCGTTGTCGTTACGTTGATTGTCGTCTGGTACATCGGATCGTGGATAATGTACTTCCTTAACTGTGCATCCAAGAGAAATGAACTGAAGAATTTGAGCAATCCGACAATCATTGCGGAAGCATGTCGGTCAATGCTGATGGGCTTGGGCACAAACGCATTTGGAAATGTTACTGGCGAAGATCAAAGTGTTCCGGAATCACTCCGCGCCTTGAAGGCACGCCATGTCATTTTCCAGAATGACAGATTGCGTCTTGAGTTTCATGGTGGTTTTGATCACTTCGGATTGATGTTTCAGCCACACGACTCGGACTGCCTCAAAGGACGATGGGACTTGGTTTACTATGAGGAACGCAAATCGACGCCAATAACATCAATTAACTGGACAGATTACGGCGAACCAACAAATGCACCGTATTCATCACCCGCGGCGGGTTCGAAACGGTGATTTAGATCGTTCGGCATGAAATGAAAAGATTGATTATACTTCTGATGCTAGTGTGTGGCGCGATTGTGATTGTTGCTGGCCTTCAGTGGTCACGCGGCCACGGAATAATCGTAGTATCCGATGTAACACGAGCTGTGCAGCAAACAATCAAAGCCCCAATAATGCCATTCAGAAATGGAGCCCTTTTCGTTGCCGTGGACGGCCAACTGGATGGTGATGCAACGCTTCAAATCACGTCAAACCGCGGACGGGATCACAGAACGGAAGTCTTGTCGGGAACCATTCAAAACAAAACAATTGGCGGTGCCGAGGAATGGGTGGATGATATCGTCGTCAGGTTTGAGCCTGGCTCAGCGAAACAAGGCCATGTTAGAATACAAATGGCGTGTGGAAAGAACCTGAAAAGAAATTAATTAGGAATGCCGAACCATCCTCTGCATGCGATTCTCAACCCTGCGGGTTTCGATCGCATGAGAGGTAACGTTGGCTTCACAGAAACGAAGAGAAATTAGCATCGCAAGGCGTGATTGCTGTCGAACGCCGACAGTCGCCGAGAGCCTGGATTTTCACGGCAACTGCCTCTTCCTGAAAATCAG
>MHBM01000031.1 GCA_001804885.1 Lentisphaerae bacterium RIFOXYA12_FULL_48_11 | reverse complement strand
GCGCCATGCGATGTGTGTTGTATTCCGGGCCCAGCATTTTTATGCTGTTTTTCATCATTTTTACCCATTGGCGCGGAATCCCCTTTTCATCCCTATCGTAAAACATCGGGACAATTTCCTTTTCAAGGGCGCCGTAAAGAAGGTCACTCTCGATGCTGTCCTGAGTGTCACCTTCATTATAATCTTCGCCATGTCCGATAGCGAAGCCGACCTCGGGTGTATAAGCTTCATCCCACCATCCGTCCAGGATGGACAGGTTGATCGTACCATTGATAGCTGCCTTCATTCCTGATGTTCCTGAAGCTTCCATCAGGCGTCGCGGGGTGTTAAGCCACACATCTACCCCCTGAACCAGATGTTTTGCTACCTTGATATCATAATCTTCAAGGAAGATGATCCGATCCATGAAATCGGGTAGTTTCGAATATTCGAAGATCTGCTTGATAAGTTCCTTGCCATTGTGGTCTGCAGGATGTGCCTTGCCTGCGACGACTATCTGTACCGGCCGTTTTGGATCTGCGAGGATTTTTCGAAGCCTTTCGGGATTGCGGAGGAATAGATTTCCGCGCTTGTAGGATGCAAAGCGCCTTGCGAAACCGATGGTAAGAATTTTGGGGTCGAAGATGTCCTTGGTTCTGTTCATTTCGGCGGCTCCAGCACCACGTCGTGCGAGTTGCCAGCGAGCATGTTCCCTTATGAATTCGACCAGGATCTGCCTGTTTGCGTTCTGGCTCTTCCATAGAACTTCGTCGTTGATTCTGTCAACTTTCTGCCACATTGCTGCATCTGGAAGTTCTCCGTTATCCGACGTTCCTGCTCCCTCTCCGAGCAGTTCGTGAAGTGCGGGGTTCAGCCATGACTGAACGTGAATTCCGTTTGTGACGGAAATGATAGGTCTCTCGTTTTCGGGGACGCTTGGGTACAGCTTGTGCCACATTTTCCGAGATACACGGCCATGAAGTTTCGAAACTCCGTTGGAGAAGGCTGAAAGCTTCAGGGCAAGCACCGTCATGCAGAATTCTTCGTTGGGATTATCCGGATTCTCGCGACCTAAAGCCATGAAATCATCCCACTTTAGGCCCAGCTCCCGGATATATTCCGTGAAGTGCTTGGTCATAAGGTCAGTGTCGAAGCGTTCATTGCCGGCATCTACGGGTGTATGGGTCGTGAAGACTGTTGTGGCCCAAACAATCTCGCGTGCTTCATCGAATGTCAGTTTTTTTTCGTGCATCAGATTGCGGATACGTTCCAAGAGCAGAAATGCCGAGTGACCTTCATTTACGTGGAACACCTGAGGATCAAGCCCAACTGCTTTTAGTGCCTTTACTCCACCGATGCCGAGGAGGATTTCCTGGTGAATACGGGTGTTTCGATCGCTGTCGTACAGCCTTGTCGTTGTTGCCCTGTACGCAGGGGCATTGTTTTCAATATTTGTGTCCAGTAGATAAATCTTGATTCGTCCGACATTTACCTTCCATATCTGGAAATAGAGTGAATTCTTCCCAAGCTTTACACTTTCAATCACAGGCTTTCCGTCGGCATTTCTTACAAGCTCAACAGGCATGCTGTACCAGTCGTTTTCGGGGTATAGTTCCTGTTGGACTCCTTCTGCATTTAGGTATTGCCTGGCGTAGCCCTGTTGGTAAAGGAGTCCAACGCCGACCATTGGTAAACCCAGATCGCTGGCCGATTTCATATAATCGCCAGCCAGAATGCCAAGGCCACCTGAATATACCGGCAGGCATTCGTGAAGCCCGAATTCGCACGAGAAATAAGCTATGGTTGTGGTGTTACGTTTTCCAAACTGTTTCTCGAACCATGTGGTTTCATCCATGTAAAGCTTGAAAGAATCATAAATTGAGGCGAGTTCGGCCAGGTAGTGATAATTCTTTGCTGCTGCCTCGAGTTTTTCCTGTGGAACGATACAGAGCATGCGTACCGGGTTCTGCGATGCCTCTTCCCAGCTGGTTTTGTCCAATTCCTCGAAGAGTTTCAATGCTGCGGGATTCCATGAGAACCACAGGTTGTAAGCCAGATCATTCAGATGTTTGAGTTTTTCCGGCGTATCCGGCAGAACTGTAAAAGTCTTAACGTACATTTGGCCTCTTTATTGTTTTATTGAGAACCGGCGATTTGGAGAAATCCTGCCGTCTCACCATCACATTTGAACAGGTATTCGTTTCCTTGTCTCCAGGCTTCCGATGCCATGGATTACGTAAAATAATTGAGGACAATAGGGAATGACGGGACGATCTGTCAATTCAATACTTCGTACTGTTTGAGCGTTTCTTTAATGTCATTAATAACATTAATATAGACGACATAAGCGTCGTAAGGGGATGTGTAGGGGTTGAAATATTTGTGAACGTCTCCGTCGCTAAACCATTTTGTGCACATGTAATAAAAATGGTCCGAGGTAAGAAGTTTTCTCCAGGCGTGAATGAGGTTTGTGTCATTTGATTTTTTGACGGCTGCTTCAAGTGAATAGGCCATCTGGATGGCGGAGTCCTGCAGGGAATTTCCTGTCCAGGCTGTAAGGTCACGTTCGACATCGGCCCATGAGATAAAGTACGGAACATCCAGTTTTGCTGCAGGCTTCAATGATGAAACGACTTCCAGTGGGGTCTGAAACTTGAAATCAGGATGCCTGAGTATTTCTGAAGGAAGTTTGTGGAAGAAGTCCAGTATGCCCGTATCTTTATCCTGGTGCTCTCCGAACGTCTCGTAATCCATGAATAGATTCACAACCTCACCGCTGCCGGCAATTTTGTGGATCCAGCCTGCATATTTACCTGAGCTGAGAGGCCACTCCTCCCAGTTGCGGTCAGAGAACCTGAATGCGATATCATCGGACAGGCGGTAATTCCTGAGCAACAGGCCGATAGAGCTGCACGGATCTGGTTGATACATGTAGTTCGGAGAGTGCCATCCAAGTATCTGGTTGGCCCCCTCGGCAAGAATCGCCGTGAATCCCATTTTTTCGGCTTCCAGTGCCACGTCATTGCTGTATATCAGTTCTGTGTTCCTGAAGGTTGAAGGCCTGACTCCGAACAGCCTCAATATCTTGTCTTGGTGTGCAAGTACCTGATCGTGGAATTCCTGGCGTGAAAAATTAAAAGCCAGGGAATGATAGTAGGTTTCGTTCAGCATCTCGACACAGCCGGTATTCACAAGTTCTTTGAATGAATCTATCACTTCCGGGGCATATTTCTCAAGTTGCTCCAGGCAGACTCCTGAGATTGAATAGCTGATGCGAAAGCGGCCCTTGTGTTTGCGGATCAGGTCCAGCATCATCCTGTTCGTCGGGATGTAGCACCTGTCTGCGACTTTCCGTGTGATGTCTCTGTTTGTTTTACTATCTTCATAATTGTGGTCTCTGCCTATGCAGAAGAAATTGTAGTCCGTTCGCAATCGATACGGCTGATGAATCTGAAAGTTTAAACACACGGCAACCATAATCAGCCCAACATTTCCTTGTAAAGGTTGTTTACTTCCCGCGCGGCATGGTGCCAGCTTATTTTCTGAAGCTCGTTATGACCTGCTTCTGCAAGTGTTTCTGCCAGCTCCGGATGACTTAACACGCTGATGATACTTGACGCCAGTTTTTCGATGTCCCAGAAGTCGGTAGTCAGTACATGAGTGAGCACTTCGGCGATGCCTGATTGCCGTGAAATAATGACAGGTACGCCGTGGAGCATTGCTTCGAAGGGGGTAATACCGAATGGTTCAGATACGGATGGCATCACGTAGAGGTCGCTCATTGAGAAAATTGATTCCAGTTCGGCTCCTTTCAGGAATCCTGTGAAATGGAAATGGCCCTGCATCCGCAGCTCCGCAACACGCTCAATCATCTTGGGAAGCATATCTCCTGTGCCGGCCATTACAAAACGGACGTTCTGCATGGATTGCAGTACCAGGTTTGCTGCCTCAACAAAATAGTCCGGACCTTTTTGTGTCGTTATTCGGCCCAAGAAGAGGACAATCTTCTCGGTGAAACCCTTACGCATACGGGCATGTGCAAGTTTTGCCTCTTTCATAACTGCGTTATGGATTACCACTACCTTTTCCGGGGCCTGGTCATAACGTTCCACGATTATGCTCTTTGTGCGATGGCTGACTGCGATTATCCTGTCTGCCATGTCCATTCCGTAACGTTCGATGTCGTAAATCTGGCGATTCACATTCTCGCCGGATCTGTCAAATTCGGTTGCGTGAACGTGAATAACGAGTTGCTTTCCGCTGGCTTTCTTCGCTTCAATGCCGGCGGGAAATGTCATCCAGTCGTGTGCGTGTATGATGTCGAATGTCTCTTTAGTTCCAAGATATCCGCCTGTGTATGCGTAACGGGCAACTTCTGTTATCAGATCTTGGCCGTAGGTATTGGAGAGGTCTAGAACGCTGTTTGCCGTTGTTTTCCTGTGTGTTACTTCTGAAATCCTGTCGTTGATTTTATTGATAGCTTCAAGTTTGGCCTGATATGTTTTATCGACCATGTACGGGCGAAGGGGGGAATCCACAAGAAAATACTTCAACTTTGATCCCGGGGCTATTTTTCTGATGCGTGATTTTGAAGAATCCACCTTGTTGGCGGCAATCATGTCCAGAAAGGAGTTTTCGGCTTTTTCTCCCTTGATGTGAGGTAGAACGAACAGGATGTTCGTTCCCTGTTCAGTCATGTGCCTGGTAAGGCCGAAACATGCCGTTCCAAGTCCGCCGCTGATGTACGGAGGGAATTCCCAGCCGAACATAAGAACTTTCATGTGCGTTAGTTTCCCTTCAGCATTTCGAGGGTGCGGATAATTTCTGCCACGCTCCAGGCCTGTGTTACACATCCCTTTGGTCTGTAAGGCGGGTTTGCGTCGAATATCTCGGATATACCGTAAAGACCAGCTTCATTCAGGTGCGATGACCAGAGCGACTCAAATGTTTTGATCAGGTATTCTTTTTCGGCAACTTTGTTTACGGCGATTCTCATGCATGCCTCGGCAAAATGTCCCACCAGCCATGGCCATACTGTTCCCTGATGGTAGGCGGCATCACGCTGGTCCTGGTTGCCATGGTAGAAAGGAATATAGGCGGAGTTTTTGGGCGATAGTGTTCTTAGGCCGCAAGGTGTTACCAGCTGGTCTTTGATGACATTGATGATTCCCTGCATCTGTGCCCGGCTGAGCGGGGAATAGGGCAGGGAAACGGCAAGTACCTGGTTTGGCCTTACTGCAGTGTCCTGTCCATTCTCGGCTACAACATCGGCCAGATAATCACCGTCGCTGAACCAGAATGTTCTGGCGAAATTCTTTTCAAATAGTTGTTTGTATTTGTTGATGACAGCTGGTTTTTTCAGCTTCGTCATACGGCAAAATTCAAGGTAATAACAGAGTGCATTGTACCACAGAGCGTTGATTTCAACTGCCATCCCGTAGCGCGGTGTAACGGGTTTTCCTTGTGAGTTTGCGTCCATCCATGTCAACTGCGTGCCAGGTGTTCCAGCCCACACGAGCCCATCTGCTGTAATTCTGACCAGGGGAGCATTCCCCTTGATCCAGGTGTTCAGGATACTGTCCATTGCATTGCCAAGATGTTTTTTTACTCCATCCCAGTCGGTAGTAATGGCTGTGTATTCCTGTATTGCCCTGAAAAACCACAAAGAAGTGTCAATTGAGTTATAGGCACTTTCTCCGTCGCCATCGCTCAGAATGTTCGGAAGCAGCCCGTGCTTTTCTTCTGCAGCCCATGCTTTAAGAATGTTGAATCCTGTGGCATTTCTGCCGCTGTGGAAAGTAAGACCTGGCAGGGCAATCATGGTGTCGCGGCCCCATTCTCCGAACCAGTGATATCCAGCGACAATACCCGGCGTTCCTTTGTTGTTGGTTATCAGGAATTTCTCGCCGTGATCCTTGAGCGCTGCGATATTCTCGGGTTGTCCGGCAAATATCCGGCTTTTCTTTGTACGCCTGGCGAGTTCCTGCTTCCAGATTTTTGCTGATGAACTGGACGGCTTCTCGAGAGAAGCCCTGAAGATAAGATATTCTCCAGGGGCAAGACTGGTTTCGTAAGTTCCGGGGCAGAATAAATCTTCCTGATAATCATAACCTCGTTTGAGTTCCTTCAGGTACTCAATGTTATTATACCAGTGTGGGCCGGGATTAAAATCGACCTGTTCGCTCCAGTCGAAGTAAAGCGGGGGCATTAACTCGTAGGGATCAATCTTCTGGCAGTTATCTCCGTTGGACATTCTTCCCCGGAGATACATATTCTGTCTTGTGAGTCCATGAACGTCGCGATAAGAAAGAAGGGGTAGGGCGCGGACAACAATAGGCTTTTTTGCATCATGCAGTTCAAGCCTTACAAGTACTGTATCTTCACCATGCACCATCATGGTCGATTTCGAAAGACGAATATCGCCAATGACATAGTTTACCACAGGAAAAGTATCGTACTCGACACTTTCTATGTATTTATGCCCAGTGGGTTCGAAGACGCCAGGATACTTGTTTGTAGAAAGTCGGAATTCGCTTTCGCCGGCGCGGATTGACAGCTCTAATTTGCTTAACAATGCAAACCGACCTGCAGGCTTCTTTAGATTTGCCACCAACAAGCCATGGTACTTCCTTGTGTGGCAGTCCAGAATTGTCGATGAGGCATATCCCCCAAGCCCGTTAGTATCAATCCACTCCTGGCGTAACGAGTTTTCCAGGTTAAGGCATTGATCGCGCGTAAACCTGATACCCACTTGCTACCCCGATTCTTATCTTTAAATTATTTACTGCGATTGGATTCCAGGTAATACCCGATCCATTCGCGGCCTTCCTGTGTATCCGTCATGGCGGAATAACCCTTCTTGCGCAGAGTCTCCAACAGGGCAAGCCAATCCCCGTGGTTCCAATCCTTACGGCCCTTTAACCATGCTTTAAGTTCCTTTGCTGGAACCTTCGCTTTACTTGTTTTACTCGTTTTTGCAGCTGCCTTCATTTGTCCTCCTAGTGTTAACTTTGTCCATCACTGGGCGTTCTCCACCCTTTTATTCGAACGGTTTCAGTAATCGCAATCGGGTAATTTACACCTCAAGGCGCTACGTGCAAGAAAAAATAGGGATATATGTTTCAAAACTGTTCAATATGCCGTTTTGGAAAAAATATAAATACTTGCAAAATCGCAAGTTAGAATAATTAACCCGCTTATTGCATGAGCAAGAGATTGGCTCATGCATAAGCGCTTTTGCCCATTCGACTTGGCTCAGGGCAAAAGTTTCGACTGCGTGCTATTACACTTTGCTCAAGATGACCCTTCGTCGCATCGAAAGGTAAATCCTGAGCGCGCCCCAGATTTCCGGGGCGCGCCGAAGCCCTTCGGGCGGATATTGCAAGATTTTGATGCAATATCCGGGTTAAGCTCTACTTCGTAAAATGCATGGATGCTTTCAGTGGAGAACGCCCCTTCGTGATGTGAAAGCTGTGATTCTGGATTCGTTCTAATCGGTTATGAGGTTGCTCTGGAGATATTCCACCAAGCGGTGTATTTCTTCCTGATCGGCCTTACGCATGGCGTGTATAAGATCTCTTATTGTAATTATCCCCAGCACCTTGTCTTCTGAAACAACAGGTAAATGCCTGATTTTCTTGCTTATCATCAAGTCCATAACGGTATTTATGTCATCGGCAGGTTTAACTACGATCAAATTCCTTGTCATAATCTCGCCAACCGTTGTTTTCTTGAAATCTGTTTTTAGGTTGCACTGGTAGAGAACGTCTCTTTCGCTGACGATTCCTACTGGTTTACCGTCGTTGTCTGTTACAAGGAGGGCGCCTATTTTCTTTTCGCAGGCTTGGCGTATAAACTCTTCTAATGATGTGTTTCCCGGAATAGTGAAAAGGCTGTTTGTTCCGGTTTTGGTATCAAGAATCTTTTGCACATCCATACTTTTCCCCTTTAATTCTTGATACTCTAGTACCGAGCGGTTGGGTTCGGCAACACAATTATCATTTCTCTCAACTATCGGGAGTTTCCTGTATTGCTGGGGGCTGATTTTTAGAATGGTTGGCAAAGCACTCAACTCACCTATGTGCTTCTTTTTGGCCGTTTAGCTTTTTTTTAAAATAAATATGGTTATATGTGGCCATGGTTGGCCATAGGGGGCCAATTAAATTAGCGAAAGTGATTACTTGTTGTCAGAATTGAGAATTATTTATGCATTGAATGTTTTCTGAGTTATTCCTGTTTTTCCTCATGAATCAGGCCATACAAGTTGACGAACCATTTAATCGCCTTGCTGCATTATTAATGCGTTACATAATATCCTGGAATTGTATATATATTGTTAGAATCCAGCGTTTTGCACGTAGATATTGTAAATAAAAGTTTTTTTCGATAATATGAAAACAGTGAATATGCTATATTCTTTCAAGATGGTACAGGATGTGCTTAATTTTGACTTAAATATGGGGATTTAGTCATTTGGTTGAAGGAGTGGAGGGATAATTTGACAGGAAAAAGGAAAAAGATTGCTGGATTTACTCTTGTTGAATTAATGGTTTCTTCCATGATTCTGCTTTTGGTTTCGGCTGGCATAATGACGGGAATAATAGCTGCGCTAAAAGCTCAGGCAAATGCATCTGACCATTACCGTGCAACATGTATAGCCAGAAACCGTATTCAGCATGCCAAGACGATATCTTTCAATAGCTATAATGCGATAACAGAGAGCTTGGTTAGAGTAGATCAGGATGGCGTAATTGCTTCCACTGGTGAGTTCAGGCGGTCGACTTCTGTTGCCGTTGCCGGCACGAACTGTATGTCTGTGACGGTTGATGTCTGGTACTCGATTCGGCCCGAGGTGTGGTCCACGGAGCCGGTTACAATACAGACAATGATTCACACCACGATGCAGCTATAGGAGAACATTGTGAAGGACGAGTCAAGAATGAGCCGAAAAGGTTTTACCCTTATGGAGGTGATGGTGGCTTCAGCCATAACCATCATCGTCATGGGCAGTTTCATGGCTGTTTTTATCCACGCAATGAAGTTGTGGCAGCAGGAAGAAATTAAAAACGAGCTTAATTACAACCTTGAAGAAGCCCTGGAAAAAATCCGGCAGGACTTGCGCCTTTCGAGTCTTACTGAATATGAAAAAGGAAAGATGGCTTTCTATGGCGCAACAGGGGCTTCTTTTCGTGCAATCAGTATCCCGATTTCGATTGATACTGATGGCGATGGCTTGCTTCAAACAGACACCAACGGTTTGATCGAATGGAATCAAACGATTATTTATCATGTCAGGCCTGGAACTCCTGATAAGCTTATGCGGACTGTGTTTTCGCCCAGGTGGACCAATGCTTCTGCGGCTGAGATTTATGCCCAGCTGGCGAATGTAGTTGCGGCAACTTCTGATGCCCAGGTTTTGCTCTGCAAGATACCCTCGTCAGATGAGACTGGTATTTCATCGGTAGTTTTCGAGAATCTTGTTTCGCTGACTTTTGACACGCCAACGCTAGGTTCAGGCTTTGATTGTTACAGTCCTACTGCCGGGTATACCAACTACCTGTGGGGCAGTATAATCCTTTCCGCAGGAATGCACAGAATCACGTTTGCTGTTACGAATAAGAATTCTGCGGCAACAGCCACCTACAAGGCCATAATTGATTACGTCAAATGCAGTGTGTCGGGAAGTGCGAGGGATGCAGAACTCTTTACATTTGATGCGTCTCACCCCTCCGGGTCATATTATACCTACTCGGATACAAGCTCGAATAATGTTTTTTATGAATATATGGGGCCAGAATGGATGGGGCAGTCGGCTCTTATTCTGGATAAATCCGGATCGGCTACGGGTGGTATGGTTACTCTAAATGTAACCAATGACCTTTGGTGCGATAATAATTTCAATGATCCCAGTTATATCCTGGCAGAGAATTGCAAGGTGGATGTCGCCACGAATTTGTCACCACAGGATGTTGTGGTAGTTCCTGTGAAAGGGATGACGTGGAGTGCCAGTGATTCCGGCTCTCAGAACGGAGCGACAAATATAGCTTCATTTGCGGTTGTTACCAATTATGTCTACGGAATGAGCAATGCGCTGGGAACTTTGAAGTTGAATGGCTGCTGGGCGCGATTCCATTTTGACAGAGAGACAAACACTGCCAGTTATTCTCTGTTGATCTCGAATGCCGCAGTTTCGACCGAAGGCGGTCTGCTCGTGTCCAATATTACATTTGGTGGTTCCAACTGGGCCATGCTTTATCCCGAAAGTACAAATGTGGCTGTTAGTGACTGGGTTCCAATGTGGGAGATAGAAAAGGCGTCGAATTACCTTGTGAGGTTTGAAACGGGCGAGACCGGAGACCTTGATTATGATATGGCTGTTGGGAATTTTGCCCTGGGTACTCGCGTAGCTTCCTATCGCAACGATGGTACGCCGACACTCCCATCGTTTGTTTTAGAGGATATTGCATGGCTCAATCCTGGAGGCAGCGGTGTGCCTGTTCCATATTTTGCCGACCTGGATGCTGATGGGGATTATGACCTCACTTTGTCCGGCGGAGGTTTGGGGGGGCTGCAGTGGTATAAGAATATTGGAACCAGCAGAAATCCATCAATGCAGTATATTGGAAAGTTGACGACTATATGTAGTTGCCAGAATGGAGCTGCTGCTTTTGCCGATCTTGACGGCGATGGTGATCTGGATTGTGCTTTTACACACTATCATGCAAATTATGTTACTTACCTCAGGAATGACGGCTCGCCTAAATCAAACAAGTTTGTCAGCGCCGGAAATCTGGTTTCTGGTTTGCCTAGTACATATCTTGCGCCTGAATTTGCTGATATTGATGGTGATGGTCTGTTTGAAATGTTTGCGGGGAACGGGACTGACGGCAATATTTATTACTGGGATAATACAGGGACTACCAATTCGCCGATTTTTACCCTTGTAACTGTCACTTACCTTGCAGTCCCTCATGCTTCCAAAAGAACTGTGCCGAGATTTATTGATATTAACGGTGACGGGAAGTTGGATCTTTTCCTCGGGGCAGGAGCTGGTGGCGTCGCTCCCGACGGGGAGATCTGGTATTACGAGAATACAGGATCGCCAATGGCGCCTGCGTGGGCAGATCCGGTTACCAATACCACATTGGCCGCCGGTTATGCCTATCCGGCGTTTGCGAATATCGATGCAGCTATAGGATCCTATGGGAATGGTCCTGCGAGATGGGATGGAAACGCTGGTGATACTTTCTCGACCTTAGATGGTGTGTCAAAATCTTCGTTAATAGGCTTGAGCGGAATAGAGGTCGGGTATCCGCGGTTTTCCAAGTTCAGGTCGGGAGTGTTTGATACGACAAAGGCTGCGCCGGCATATCATCAGGTGAATTGGACAGAGGAAGTTAACGCCGGTTGTGATGTTTATGTCAGGGCAAGATTCAGCAACCTGGCGGACATGTCGGACGTTGATGAAAGTGACTGGGTCGGTGAGGGGGGTGCTACCAATTATTTCCAGAATAATTCGGATAATACCATCCCTACGGGCAATTCGTTCCGTTATGTACAGTATGAAGCAAAACTCGAGGTTGGTAAGAGTGGCAACACGTGGGCACATACCAATGATTCACCGCCAATGCTTCGTGACGTCACAATTGACTGGACTTGGTCTACTAACTCTGACAAGGGGAGCCTGTGTGATTTATGGACTGGGCTGGGTTTGGGACCTGATTGCGGCATTGTCAGCATTACCATTGACGGGCAGTCACCAGTGAAAGGGATACAGGCCAAGATGCAAATATACAAGGATGGCCGGACAGGTACAAATTATTCTTCTGGTATCATGGAGGTGTGGCCTCTCAATACGAGAAAGTGAGGAAAATCATGAAAATATTTATAGATAATTTCAGGCGGAAGATTCTCAGAAAAGATGGATCTGCTTTTGTGACGGTAATGATCCTGTCTGCGGTGCTCATGATTGCAGGTCTTTCCCTGACTCAGCTTACGAGTAACGCCAGTTTTACGGCACGTAAAATACATACCGGAGCAAGGGCTCTGGCACTTGCGGAGGCCGGAATCGCCGATCAGCTCACAAAAATGTCGACAAATAGTGGTTCTGGATACACTTATTGGGCGGCCGGCGTTTCCAATGTCGGGACAATGGACGGCGGAACTTACAGTGTCGTTGTCAGTACGCCAGCAGGTCAGATCAACCATCTCGTCACCAGCGTCGGTACTGTTTCAGGTGAATCACGTATTACGGTTCTCGAGTTGATTCGGGAAGGAACGTTGGATGGCGCTCTTATTGCAAAAGGGAATATCACTCTTGATACTTCGGCCATGACCATTAACGGTGATGTTTATGCAGGTGGCAATGTTTATAACAGCCAGGGACATCCTGATGTCAATGGTGATATTAATGCTGCTGGTGGGACGATACAGGTGGACGGTGATGGAACGGAAAATCCCAATGCGCCGCCGATTGATGATGACGATGTTTTAGGATGTGTCGACGAAGAGCTTCCATATCCAATTGTGCCGCCGTTTGCGGCCTATTCAAATGCTGCGGTTGCAGGTGGGTTGTTTTATTCAGCCAGTAAGACTTGGAATGGTGAAGCCATTAATCCGCCGAATGGAATTGTTTTTGTCAATGGAAACGCCAGTGTAACACGCAGGAGTTCCTTGTGCGGTATAATCGTCGCCACCGGTAGTATTTCAATTGACAACCAATTTCAGGGAATCACAGAATTCAATACGAACTGGACTGTTTCGTTGATTGCCGGGTATAATGTTGATTGTGATAATCGAAATAATTTCGGCGGGATGATCTTTGCCGGTAATGACATAATCATGAGCAACAACAGGGATATAAGAGGGAAACTGGTTGCGTTGAATAACATTTATATCAGGAACAGGGGCGTTGTTACCCCTCCGCCATCTGCCAATTCTGGGAATCCGCAGGTTGTAATCGGCGGGTGGTTGAGGTAAAGATGATTTTTGTTGCCTGCCTGTTGATCGGAATGGGTAAGGAGAAAGGGTGCCCAGTAATTTGTTTCTTTGTGTAATTAATGTACGAATAATGAAGGGTCAGTGAGGTAAAAAGTGGGGGAAGAGAAAAAACTGTCACAAACGATGCGGATCGATCTTATTCCGGACATTCCGGCTGAGCCGGTGTCCGGGCCCAAGCGTGTCATTGTTTCTCCTCCGACGCGTAAATTCCTCAAGCCTTCATCCAGGCAGGCGGCATCCGGTGCGGATGCCAAATACCAGTCGTTGCTTCAGAGCGTGTACGATGCTGCAATTATTTCAGACCTCCAGGGGCGGATCGTTGATGTTAATGTAAGGTCTGTGGAGTTCTTTTCTTATTCGAGGGAAGATTTCCTGAATCTGCTTGTTTTTGATATCATATCAGGTTCAGACGAGTCTTTGCTTGGCACTTTGCGTAACAATCTGGAGAACGAGCGATTTACCTTGATCCAGGCCTACTGCATCCGGAGCGATGGCACTTTTTTCCCCGCTGAAATTGCAGTGAACGTTTTGAATCTGGGCGAATTGCATCTGTGTTTCTTCGTCCGAGATATAACGTTGCGCAAGCAGGCGGAAGAAATGCTGAGAACTGAACACAATGCCATACAGAATTCAGGAAATGGCATTGCCGTTGCAAATCTCGAGGCGCAGCTGGAGTATGTTAATCCTGCCGTTGCTGCCATGTGGGGTTATGAAAATACAGATTTGCTTATAGGTGCCGATGTTCGTGACCTGATGAGCGACAAGGGTGTTGCCAATGATATGGTCAAAATTGTTCTCAAAGAGCTTCAGACCTGGACAGGCGAAATCAAGGCATGCAGACAGAATGGAGCCCAGTTTGATGTACAGGTGTCGGCGGCATGTAACCGTAACTCAGACGGCGAGCCAGTTGGTTTGGTGTTTTCCTTCGTTGACATAAGCGACCGAAAGGTGGCTGAAGAGGCTGTGCGTGAAGCGGAACGTCAGAGGGTTATGCTGGAAAGTCTTGGTGCTGCATGTCATCACCTTGGACAGCCTGCAACCGTTCTTCTTGCGAATCTGGGTATTATGCAGAAGAAACTCGTCGGAGAGAAAGATGAGATGGTAAGGGAGCTTGTGAGTTCTAGTATTGCAGCAGCAGAAACTCTAGGCGAAATTCTGCACAAGCTTAATACGGTTAATGAATACAAGACGACCCGCTACCTGGAGGGCAGGGAAGGCCCCGATTCTGTTGAAAACAGGATCTTGGAAATCTGAGCAGACAGGAGGCCGAATTCAGATTTGTTTACAGAATTACCTGATTTTACCGGATCGATTCCTGATAGCCTGATTTCCTCTTTGCTTCATTCATAAGGTTGATGACTTCTGGCCAGTCTGGCTTCAGCTCAAGGGCTTTTTTACACCTTTCGATCCCGTCTGAAATTCTGCCGGAGTTAATCAGGGCCAACGCCAGATTCGCCTGGATTGATGGACGTTCTGGATCCAGTTTTATAGCAGCCTCGTAACAGGTTATGGATTCCTTGAAACGGTTTTGCCTGGTCAGTGCGAGGCCGAGATTATTCAACGTTGATATGTTGAAGGGGTTGAGAGCTGCAGCGTTATTCAGGTGCGAGACTGCTTCCTCCAGTTTGCCTTCGCTCATCAGGATATAGCCCAGATTCTCGTGGGCTATTGCCAGATCTGGTTTGAGCCTGATAGCCAGCCTGTAATTGTCGACAGCTTCTGAGATTTTACCCTGCCTTGCAAGCGCGTATCCGAGGTTATAGAATGCAGTTCCGTTGTCACTGTGCTTATTTACGATCTCACGATAAATGTCAATTGCCTCGGACAGAAGTCCATGCTCTGTCAGAACTCCAGCACGCAATATCAAAAATACAGGGCTTCTTTCCCATTCGACAAGCTTCAAACTCAGCTTGTCAGCTTTTTCCAAATTCTTTTCGACAAGATATGCTCGCACTCTTGCTGCGGATGAATGAGAAGTCTCGCAGGTTGTGAGTTGCTCGAATTTGTCGATCATTGCATGAGCGCGTTTTGGCTTTCCCATGCTCAGGAAAGCCTCTGCCATATCTAGCAAAGCCTTGGAATAGGCCGGATTAAGGCGGGCAGCATTTTCTATGAGGGGGACCGCAGTTTTCTCCTCGCCCTTTGCCATTAGCATCAGACCTGCGATATGCTCACAGGCGGCAAGGAAAACCTGATCATTCGGCCTGGGAGGCGGAAGTTCAATCGGATGATAGGACAACATTGCCGTGACGACCTTGAGCAGGTTGACGGCGTCGGTTGGGTAGGTTCCGTTTGCGTAATATCCGAAAAGTCCATCGGATAGAAAGCGGTATGCGACGGGGAGATACCCGCCTGAGACAGATGCTGCGATGGTAATCACCGAGGGGGCGGGGACTCTGCTGGTAAGTAATTCGCAGACCGTCGGTGGATCCCAGAGCAAGTCGCCTCGGATATGACTTTCTGTCAGAGAGCAGGGGAAAAGGAAGAAATCGGTATCAATGTCAAGAAGAGTCCCTTTTTCCTGCTGAGGCAGAGAATCCAGCGTTGTTACGATGATCGTACAATTGGACAGCATGAAAGAAAATGAATTATTTGTCATGCTGGAGAAAACCAGGGAAGGGGTTCTGTATGCAGCGCGGAGATGTTCCTGCAAAAAGACAAGTTTGTTTTCGTCGATGGTTTTCTCTGGCACGACCCAGTAATACCTGCTTACGGTTCCGTCCATGATGCAGGGATATATATAGTTGCCTATATCGAAGAGGGATTTGTCCGGCTTGAGCTGGTACCGGAAAGAATATTCGAGGTCACTTTGCCGGAAGATTTCCGCATAGTTCCGTTCAGCTGTCAATCTGCCGAGGGTTTCAAGTTTATCCGGGGCTACGTAGCGGCAGTCTTCGTGTGCGTCAATGTGTACAAGTGTGGCGCCCTTTATATTGCGGGCATGCCAGATGCTGAAGCATGAGCTGTGATTCTCAACAAGGTAGACATTGTTGGTGCATCGAGTGACGCCTGGCAGATCAGCAGAGGATGCCCAGATAAGTGTGGTTGCCGCATAAATCCACATGCAAATGATCAGCAGGTTTCTATTCATTCGGCTATTATAACGCAGTATTTGAAATTGTCCAAGGCTAGGATCGCAAGGGTTAGTTGGCTGGTATTATGGCTGCATGCATCTGGAGTTTTGAAATGTTTGTAATCGGGATGGCAGTATAAATGCCGTGTTCGTCTGCGATCATGGTGTTTGTTTCTGTTGATGTCGGCCAGCTCTGAGTTGGCCAGATACGTGCCCCTGGAGTTAAAAATCCACGATAGACAATATTGTTTTCACAGAGCAGGGCCAGATGAATATCGTATTCAACAGGATCCTGCTGATTCTTCTGCCAGAACAGGGTCAGCAGCGCAGACCCGTCTTTCTGCTGTGAGTTTATTGTGAAACCGGACAGTCGGAGCGACGCAGGATGATTCTGGAGAATATTTGTGTTCATTGCGGTTGAGGGCGGCACGAACTGAATTGTTTTCTGTGTTTGGTCAGGCGAGGTGGCAACCTTTGTTAAAACCAGGATGGTTTCTTCGTTTAATGTTATTTTCCATGTACCGTTTGTAATCATTGCCTGCAAGTTCTTGTACTGCTGTGGTCCGTAAAAACCTTTACTCCGGAAAGTAAGACCGTCGATGGTGTCGATCAGGACGTGATTGATGTCTTTTTGGACTTTGTATGGAACAGTAGAAAGAGTGTAACTGCCAGTGTATATGTGGTGGAGTGAGTGGAGTCCTTTGCGATTGGCGAGTTTCGGGAGGAAATCAAAAGTTGCAGCCACGGAGTTATCGCCTGAGACACTTGCCGTTGCCCTGTCTTTAATTGTCTTGTTAGAGGTTGTGACAAGGTTGTAGGTCGTTCGCATGCGCAGTGGAATATCACTTGAGATTAGAGCGGCCGCAGGGAATATGGCCAGAATGATTGCGGGGATGAAATGCGCCGCCTTGAATTTCCATGACTGCACTCTTTTTACAGAGTAAATAGCCGATACGAAAATAAACGGAACAAATTCGGCCTGGTAATGGAATATTATTTTCGTTTCTGTAAACCGGTCTGAAAGAAGCCTCTGCATGAGAACGGGCAATGATGGGATAAGGGTTAGCGGGTCCAGCAGGCTCATAAAACCAAGCGGACCAAGGAGTGCGCTGATGAATGCCAGCTTGTCCGCGTTTGTCATGATGCGGAGTGTCATGATTGGATGCCTTATGATGTTAAGTATAATGTCTGAGGGTGAATTGCCGAGATGCGCATAAAGTTGCCAGAACTGGATGGTGTTGTCGTTGAGGCGCGGCATTATGACTACCACGGCCAGTAAGAAATAGATCATGCCCGTAAATAAAGGAGTCCATACCCACTTTCCACGGCGTTTGTCCAGGAATGCGTACACAGAGAAAGCCATAATGATCAGGGCAATATTCTCCTGGCATAGCATTGCAAGGATGAGAAATGCAAGGAAGGCCTTAAAGTTCTCTGTTTTATAAAAATAAAACATAAAGATCATGAAACTCGATGCCAGTGCGACGGGATGGAATTCATAAAGGTTCATATAAATCAAAGGCGGGTAGGCAAGATATGCAATTGATAATGCGGCAGCCCATTTCTCGGAAAGTTCCCTTTTAGCCATCAGGAAAATGCCAACAGCTCCGGCTGCAAGTACCAGTGTCTGGATTTGCAGCAGGAGTAGCGGGCTTGGAAGAATGGCATAGAGCGGGGCAATCAGAAATAGAATTACAGCCATGTGGTTGCCGGGAAATGGTATTCCTAGAATTGATGAGTCAATTGATCCTTGGGTGATATTCCATGTGCTTTGAGAGTGGATGGCGAGGTCAAAGTCGGAAAAGCCGTAGTAGGTGTATTTGAGGCTGGCGATCGATCCTAGAAGGATAACGTATGTTAAAATGGCGGTGCCAATGATTGTTTTGATCACGGTTGACTGCTTTATTTGCATGGCTTTCAGATTATATCATGTCGGATAATTGTAAAGTCGCAATCATTCGTTCGACCGCATTACTTGCCACGCAAGGGTGCAATTGTTATAGTTGCAGCCGACTGACATTGACGGGAGTGTCGTGAAGGAAAAGGTCTTAATATTTATTGTTGCGTATAATGCCGAAAAAACAATTTCTTCGGTTCTGGGTCGCATTCCCGTTGAGAAGTTGCCGCCGCTGACAGAGATTCTGATCATTGACGATTCTTCTGCTGACCATACCTACGAAGTTGCTCAGGCTGGTAAGGGAATTTGTTCACTGCCAAAAATAACCGTCCTTCGCAACCCGGTTAACCAGGGGTACGGTGGTAACCAGAAAATAGGCTATGAATATGCAATCCGGAATGGCTTCGATGTTGTGGCTCTCCTGCATGGCGATGGCCAGTATGCCCCCGAAAAGCTGCCTGACTTGATTAAGCCCGTGATGGAAGGGGATGCAGAGGCCTGTTTCGGGTCGCGGATCATGGAGAAAGGCGCGGCTTTGAAATATGGAATGCCGTTGTATAAATATGTTGGCAACCGGATTCTGACGGTATTTCAGAATGTTATGCTGAACTCGAGCCTGACGGAGTTCCACTCCGGTTATCGTGTATATTCCGTTGATGCCCTGAAGAAAATACCCTTCCGGTACAATACGAATGATTTTCATTTCGATACTGAAATTATTATCCAGTTATTAAGTGCAGGAATGCATATCAGGGAAATTCCCATTCCGACGTATTATGGCGATGAGATTTGTTACGTAAACGGATTGGCGTACGCGTTGAATGTCGTCAAGGCCACGATTGCGAGCAGGATTCACCGCATGGGTTTACTTTTCCAGCGGAAGTATGATGTTTCGGAAGGAAATGTTCACTACGACCTGAAGCTCGGTTATGTGTCCTCGCATTCGCTGGCAATTGCGGCTGTTTCGGAGAAATCAAGTGTTTTAGATCTTGCGTGTGGACCCGGTTATATCGCCTGGGAGCTGGTTAAAAAAGGTTGCAAAGTTACAGGCTTGGATGTCTGTGAATGCAGTTCGAAATGTTTTGAGAAGTTCATTGTCCACGACTTGGACAACAAGGAATTGCCGGCCAATCTTGGTGTTTATGATTATATTCTAGCGCTGGATTGTATCGAGCACCTGTCTTCTCCTGAGAAGTTGATGGAGCGTTTGCGCCGCCAATGTTACTCGGAGAATACAAAAGTGATAATAACCACTCCGAATGTTGGATTCATTATCACGAGGTTGGGGCTTCTTTCGGGACAGTTTAATTATGGTATAGAAGGTATCCTGGATTTGACCCACAAACGTCTGTTTACATTCAGTTCCATCAAACGCTTGCTCATGCAGGAAGGATGTCAGATAGTGCGAATACAGGGTGTTCCGCCTCCAATCCCGAAGGCGCTTGGAAATAACATCGTGAGTCGCGTTTTAATGAAAGTAAGCGAATGTATCGTCTGGCTCTGGCCAAGAATGTTCGCATATCAGATATATGTTGAAGCGCGGCTTATGCCGCCTGTTGAGCGGTTGTTGGCTAAGACTATTGAGTCATCCTCGGTACCTTCGGCGACAAAGCGGATCTAATCGGCAGGATGCCGGAATCCTCGGAATGATTTCAATACAGTTGTATTGCCTTTAAGCTCAGGACCTGTAGGGCCGTCGGGTAGGGTATGTGCCAATAACCCTTAACTCAACGCACACTTTTCGCGCAAGCGATAATGCCTTCTTGACCTGCGGTTCTGCCGGCGCTCCCTGTATGTCCACAATGAATGCGTATTCCCTTGGGCATCCGCGGATTGGACGGGATAGAATACGCGAGAGGTTTACATCCTGGTTCCTGAATGTTTCAAGAAACGTACAGAGGCTTCCTGGGGAGTTGGGCAATTTTGCCATTATGCTTGTTTTCTTTTTTCCGGGCAGGACAACCTTCTGGCCGGAAATCGAAAGGAACATTGTTATGTTTGGAACTTCGGTTGCAATAGGATATTTCAATACATTCAGGCCGTTTAGACTCGCTAGCCGCCTGTTTCCTATGGCGGCCGATCCGGTTTCGTCAGATGCATGACGGGCGGCCATAGCGGTGCTGGAAACAACGCGCTTCTGCACATGAGGCAGGTTATTCTGAAGCCAGTGTGCACAATGTTCAAGTGGTGCGAAGTGCGAATACAGCGTCTCTATTTTTTCGTTCTTGCGCCCCAGCAATGCAAGCTTGACGTCAAGAGACAACTCTTCTGCGATATATATCTTAGGCTCATTGGCCATAAGGATGTCGATTGTTTCGTAAATTGTACCACCTGAAGAATTCTCTATGGGAATGATGCCCCTGCGGGTGGGCTTCTTTGAAACATATCCGCAGACTTGGAGAATGGAAGGGAATGGCACCATCTTGCATTTTCGTCCGAAACGTTTCTCGGCAACAAGATGGGAATAGGTGCCAATTGGCCCAAGGAATGCTACTTCAGTAAGTGCCATGATATTTCTCCAGTTTGTGCGGTCTTTCCGGTTGCTTCAAACTTGCTTTGAACAACGATTTCTGCAACATAACACCTGTGAGCCCTGAGTAAAAGTATAAATTGAGAGCTGTTTATGACCGAGATTTCTACAGGTTTATCGAAGACCGACGCCCTGTCCGGGCGAATGAGCAGGCTTGGCATCCGTGAGGCTGATCTTGTTGAGAAGTTTGTGCTGGGCTCTGGAAAGGGCGGACAGAAGCTGAATAAGACTTCATCGTGCGTTTATCTCAGGCATGTTCCATCGGGTATAGAAGTTAAATGCCAGCGTGAACGATCCCGTTCTCTTAACCGCTTTTTTGCCAGGCGTGAACTTTGTGACAGGCTGGAGCAACGTCTTTTGGGGGTGCAGAGTGCCCGTCAGCAGGAATGGGAGAAAATTCGAAGACAGAAAAGACGCAGATCCCGCCGGCAAAAAGAAAGAATGCTGGCGGATAAGCATCACCATTCCCGGAAAAAGGGGTTCAGGGGGAATGTGCGCGGTGATGGAGATTGATTTCTGCGGACAAATAATAGATTTCGAATGGCCGATGCCAAATGGCTTGAAGATTAATAATTATTTTCGGAACAAAATGGTTGCCAGAAACGTCTTAATGGTAAATGACTGTTTAAACGCATTTGGGTGGGGGGCTTATGAAATGTAAATTGTCTGTTTTAGCCTTGTTTCTGTTCGGGATAATGACTTGCTCTGTTTTGGCCGATGGCAGGGATTCTCAATGGAAGAAAGTTGATGAGGCTATCGGGAAGGGGCTGCCGAAGACTGCAATAGAAGTTCTCGATCCGATTATTCAGCAGGCGCTTCAGGATAAAGCTTATGGAGAGGCCGCAAAGGCAATATGCCGTAAGATTGTACTTGAGGGCAATATACAGGGGAATAAGCCTGAGGAGAAAATAACGCGTCTGGAATCTGAAATTGCCAAAGCGCCCAGGGAACTTGTCCCGCTTCTCGGAACCATTCAGGCGAACTGGTACTGGCATTATTTTCAGAATAACCGCTGGCGGTTCATGCAGAGAACTGCAACCGCGCAAGCTCCAGGCAGGGATTTCACCACATGGGATTTGCCAAGGCTCTTTGCGGAGATTGACAAGCGATATCAAGGGGCACTTTCAGCCGCGGATATGCTCAAGACTATCCCTGTTGCCTTGTATAATGACCTCATTGAGAAAGGGACAATGCCGGATACTTACCGTCCGAAACTTTACGACTTTATAGCGAACGAAGCTGTTTCGTTCTATACGTCCGGTGAACAGGCCGCAGCCAAGCCGCAAGATGCATTTGAGATTTCCTCTGAGGACCCGATATTTGATGATCCTCGCAGGTTTATAGCGTGGAATCCGGGGACAAGTGACACTGATTCACCTGCACTAAAAGCCATACGAATCTATCAAGACCTGATGAAATTTCATATTGCAGACAAGGATCAGGCGGCGTTCAGGGATGTTGATTTGGCGCGTATGATTTATGGCAAGAATGTCGCCTTCGGGGAGGAAAAGAATAAAAGGTTGAAGAAGATGCTGGCTGTGTCTGCAGAAGAATGGGGTGACCACGAGGTCTGCGCCATGGCGTTTTACCAACTGGCCGGAATTCTGCAGGAAGAGGGGTCGCTTAAAGATGCCAGATCTATTGCAGAGCGTGGTGAGAAGGCTTTCCCCGGCAGCCCTGGAGGTAAGCTGTGCCACAATATCATAGCTGCAATAGAGGCCAAGTCGGCAACCATCTCTACGGAATATGTATGGAATGATTGCCAGCCGAAAATTAATATCCGTTACAGAAATATCACGGAGATGTATTTCAAAGCTGTGCCTTGGGATTGGGCTTACTTCCTCAATAACAAGCATGGCAGGCCAGAATACCTTGATGAGAATGCCCGTAAGGTTCTGCTCGCAAAGGAGCCGCTGCTCGAATGGTCAGCAACACTGCCTGCAACTTCTGATTTCAAGGAACGCACAGAAGTCATCCCGGCTCCGAAGGATTTAAAGCCCGGCTATTATTTCATAATAGCCAGTCATGACCGGAGGTTCAGGGAATCTGATAATCAGGTTACGTTTACAGATGTCTGGGTCAGTGACCTCGCTCTTGTTGTCAGGACGAGAGAAGGAAATATTGAAGGGTTTGTGGTTAACGCGAAGTCGGGCGACCCTGTAAGCGGTGCAGAGGTTGAAGCATGGCTTCTGGATGCACATGGAGGCAGGATACGTGCGACTGTGCCGAACACTGATGAGAACGGCTATTTTACTCTTACACCTCAGCAGCACAGGAACTATTTCATAAGGGTACGTCACAACGGACACGAAATTGCCTCTGCACGTGAGTATTCTGGATATCGCCACGAGCGGGATCGTCATCGTAACAGCCAGGTAATATTTTTTACGGATCGGGCCATTTACAGGCCCGGGCAGACTATCCAGTACAAGGGGATATGTGTGTCGGCCGAGCCGCAGAATAATAACTACAGTTTGTTGGGAGGGCGGGAGCTCACTGTTGAATTCCGGGACTCAAACGGCAAGGAGATTGCGAAGCAGCAGCACAAGTGTAACGACTATGGTTCGTTCTCCGGGAGTTTTACGGCGCCACGGGACAGGATGATGGGTTCGATGCAGTTGATAGCCCGCGGTGTTCAAGGTAGTTCACGCGTACAGGTGGAGGAGTATAAGAGACCGAAATTCCAGGTGACAATCGACGCGCCTAAAACTGCGGCGCGATTGAATGACAAAGTCGGGATGCACGGCAGAGCAACAGCTTACACAGGTGCTGCAGTTGATGGTGCCCAGGTAAAGTACAGGGTTGTGCGTGAAGTCCGTTATCCGGATTGGTTCTACTGGTGTTACTGGTACAGACCTCGTAATACGTCCAGCCAGGAAATTGCCCATGGTTCTGCCAGAACCGGCACGGATGGTTGCTTTAAGATCGAATTTGTGGCCAAGCCTGACCTTTCTGTGTCCGAGAAAGATGAGCCATTTTTCAGCTATCATGTTATGGCTGATGTGATAGATGCGGCAGGAGAAACCCGCTCTGCTGATCGTGTTGTTAATGTGGGATATAAGGCATTAAAGGCTTCTCTGAGCGCCGACGAGTGGCAAACGGAAGACAAGCAGGTAAAGATAACGCTCAACACTACCACTCTTGACGGTGAAGGTCAGACTACAGAGGGGAAGATCAAGATTCACAGGTTGAAGGAGCCTGAGAAAGTTGAGAGGGCCAATCTCCGCGAGTGGCGGAATTATTACCATGAGGGGATGCGGGTTGAGGAATTAGATTTATCAAATCCGAATACATGGGAACTTGGTGCTGTAGAGGAAGAACGAAGATTCAATACCGACACAAATGGTCAGGCTGTGATGGAATTCACCCTTGGCCAGGGTCTTTATCGTGCTGTTGTTGCTACACGGGACCGGTATGGTAAGGAAGTGTCAGCCCTGCTACCGGTGAGAATCCTGAAGACGGCAGATAACAAATTGGCATTGAAGATTCCAAACATGGTCGTTGCGCCATCATGGTCTGTAGAGCCAGGGCGGGAATTTATTGCATTGTGGGGGACCGGTTATGATTCAGGACGGGCTATTGTTGAAATCGAGCACAGGAACAGGATTGTTAAACGTTACTGGACACAGCCTGGCGATACACAGGTGACGATAAGACAGTCGGTTGATGAGAACATGCGAGGTGGTTTTGTTGTACACGTCACGCAGGTTCGCGAGAACCGTGCCTACTTCACTACCAGGAATATAGCTGTCCCATGGAACAATAAGAACCTTGAATTGAAGTGGGAGCATCTTGTTTCCAAGCTTCAGCCTGGCCAGAAGGAGACTTGGACTGCTGTTATTTCGGGGCCGGATGCCAGCGCAGCCGTGGCGGAGATGGTGGCGACACTCTATGACCAGTCGCTGGATGCGTTCATGCCACATTACTGGATGCAGCGTTTCTCGTTTTTTTACCGTGACTACAGTTCCATGCATTCGGATTTTTGCAATGTCATGAAGCCATTGAATCATTTGAAAGGTTCATGGACCCATGGGCATGTACATGTCGACGTTACTTATCGAAGGTTCCCTCACGACTTGACCGAGAATTATTATGGGTATGCCTTTGCCGGAGGTGGCAGGGGTAAAGGGATGATGCGTGCAATGTCTGCAGGCGTGGCAATGGATGCAATGGTTATGTCTGAGGGTGCGCCAGCCGCTGCAATGGCCCCTTCCGAACGTGAAATGCAGGGAGTTGAATTAAAGAAAGAAAAGGCTTCCAACGCTGCTGGCGAAGATGCAGATGGTGTTGGAGTATCCGGTGACGATAAACCAAAAGCTGATCTTGGTAAGATAACCGCAAGAAAAAATCTCAATGAGACGGCATTTTTCTTTCCGCACCTGGTGTCTGACAGCAATGGTACCGTTCGGGTTACATTTGAAATGCCTGAGGCTTTGACCCAGTGGCGTTTCATGGGGTTTGCCCATGACAAGGATTTGCGTTCTGGTTTCCTTCAGGGCGAAGTGGTTACGTCAAAAGACCTGATGGTTCAGCCGAATCCTCCGCGTTTCCTGCGTGAGGGAGATGAATTGGAGTTTACCGTTAAGGTTACCAATCAGACAGATATGCAGCAGAAAGGGCAGGTACGCCTGGTGCTCTGCGATGCCCGTACTGAAGAGTCAGTGGATGAAAAGTTTGCTAATGAGACTCCGGATATAACTTTTGAAATTCCGGCGAAGGAATCGCGCAGTTATAGCTGGAAAATCAGGGTACCTGACGGTTCCAGTTTCATAACCTACAAAGCTGTTGGTTCAACAGGGAAAGTCTCGGATGGCGAGGAAGGTTTTTTGCCAGTCCTTTCAAGGAGAATATTTATAACCGAGTCACTTCCGCTGCCTATCAGGGGGCCTGCGACAAAGAAATTCGAATTCAAGAAACTTGTACAATCAGCCAGGTCAGATACATTGCGCCATCAGAATCTTGTGGTGCAGATGGTTTCAAATCCTTCGTGGTATGCGATCATGGCCCTGCCGTTTCTTATGGAGTTTCCGCACGAATGTTCCGAACAGACTTTCAACCGTCTTTACGCCAACATTCTAGCCCGTTTTATTGCCAATTCTGATCCGAAAATACGGCGAGTCTTTGACCAGTGGAAGGGTACACCTGCGCTGGATAGTCCGCTTGAGAAGAATCAGGACCTCAAGAGTGTGATGATCGAAGAAACTCCGTGGTTGAGACAGGCGCAGTCAGAGAGTCAGGCTAGAAGAAATGTTGGAATTCTTTTCGACACTAACCGGATGGAAGACGAAGTGGCACGCTGTTTCAGAAAGCTGGCGGAAATGCAGTTGCCCGACGGTTCATGGCCGTGGTTTCCGGGCGGCTATGGAAACGATTATATCACCCTTTACATAACGACGGGTTTTGGCCGGATAAGGCATCTCGGAGCAGATGCGGACATGAAACCAGCAATTCGTTCACTGGTTCGCCTGGATAACTGGATCAACGAAATCTACCGTGAGATTCTTCGTCATGGGCACAAGGATCGAAATAACCTGACCGAAACAATATCGCTTTACCTTTATGGACGTAGTTTCTTTCTGAAGGACAGGCCTGTTGATAATAATGCTAAAGAGGCTGTTGATTATTTTGTCGGGCAGGCGAAAATATACTGGCTCAAGCTGGCAAACCGGCAGTCCCAGGGACATCTTGCGCTGGCACTGCTCAGATTTGGAGATACGGCGACTCCACCCGAGATAATGAAGTCTATCAGGGAGCGTTCTGTTACGGATGAGGAGATGGGGATGTTCTGGCGCGAGACGGAACTTTCATGGTGGTGGTATCGTGCTCCAATAGAGACACAGGCCCTGATGATCGAGGCGTTTGCCGAAGTGATGGAAGACGAAAAAGCGGTAGAGGACTGTAAGGTGTGGCTGTTGAAACAGAAGCAGACACAGGATTGGAAAACAACCAAGGCGACTGCAGATGCCGTCTACGGACTGTTGTTGAGAGGTGTGAACAATCTTGCTTCGGATGCACTTGTGGAAGTATCAATCGGCGGAATGGAGATAAAACCTGAGAAAGTAGAAGCGGGGACAGGTTTCTACGAGAAGAAATTTCTGCCTTCCGAAATCTCGTCCAAGCTAGGCGAAATAACCGTTAAGAAGATTGATCAGGGGGTGGCGTGGGGTAGTGTACACTGGCAGTATCTTGAGGACATGAAGAAAGTTACACCTTATGATGGTACGCCTCTCAAATTGAAAAAGACTCTCTATTTGAAAACAGCCACCAAGAAAGGGCAGATGCTGGAACCCATCAAGGGTCCGGTGAATGTTGGTGATGAATTGGTTGTCAGGATAGAGCTTAGGACGGATCGCGATATGGAATATGTTCATATGAAGGACCAGAGGGGGAGTGGGGTGGAACCGGTGAATGTGATTTCACGGTATAAGTACCAGGATGGACTGGCTTACTATGAGTCCACGCGTGATACGGCCAGCCATTTCTTCATAGATTACCTGCCGAAGGGTGTATACGTTTTTGAGTATTCGACAAGAGTTGTTCACAGGGGCTCTTACCAGAGTGGAATTACAGAAATTCAGTGCATGTATGCGCCGGAATTCAACAGTCATTCAGATAGTTTTCAGATTGTTGTCAAATAGGACGTAAAAAGAAGCTGCAGATTGTTGTTTTTTCTCTTGATAATGATCTGTGGGTATCTATTATCTGTCCCCATTCTTTCGGGGGCGTAGCTCAATTGGTTAGAGTCCCAGACTGTCGATCTGGTTGTTGCGGGTTCGAGTCCCGTCGCTCCCGCCATTCGACGCGGCCTGCGTTGCATAATGGTTGTTTCACCGTAGACATATTGCTAAGTTCAAGTAACACAATGATTGATACAATATATCGACTGATTTATATCGGCCATGTAAGATAATTTTTATTGTACTTTCAGGTAAGGCCTT
>MHBM01000030.1:3161-20234 GCA_001804885.1 Lentisphaerae bacterium RIFOXYA12_FULL_48_11 | reverse complement strand
CCGTGAAGTTGAAAACATAGAGGTTTATGCGCGCGTATCGCCGGCTCATAAACTCAGGGTTGTCGCAGCATTCCAGAGGAACGGCCGGGTCGTCGCGATGACCGGTGATGGCGTCAACGACGCGCCCGCACTGAAGACAGCAGATATCGGCATTGCAATGGGTATCACAGGAACAGACGTCACCAAGGAGGCATCGGCCATGATGCTTACTGATGACAATTTCGCCTCTATTGTTGCCGCAGTTGAGGAAGGGCGCGGCATATTTGCAAACATCAAGAAATACCTCATGTATCTCCTTTCCTCTAACATAGGGGAGATAGGCCTTATGGCTGGAGCAACATTGATTGGGCTGCCCCTGCCGTTGACCGCGGTTCAAATACTGTATGTAAACCTGGCAACGGATGGGCTACCGGCACTGGCGCTGGCCGTTGATCCCCCAGAGTCGGACCTGATGGGACGCAAACCGCGTAATCCGCGCGTTGGAATTTTCACCCGACCGGTTATAACACTCATGTCCGTGGGCGGTATATGGTCAACAATCGCCAATCTCTCCCTTTTTGTCTGGGCAATGAACTCCGGCAGATCTTCCGAGGAGGCAATGACCATGACATTTGTATCGCTGGTTCTGATTCAATTCTTCAAGGCCTATAATTTCCGATCAGACCGTCTCTCGGTATTGCATAAGCCTTTCGCTAATAAATGGCTGAACATTGCCATATTGTGGGAATTACTGTTGCTGGGCCTGATTATTTATGTTCCAGCGCTTCACAAGCCCTTTTCGACATTTTCCCTTACACTGGTTGACTGGGCAATAATTATCGGGATTTCGCTGACAGTATCGCCCGTGCTTGAGCTGGCGAAATGGATGGTACGGCATGGCTGGTTCGGCAAGTTGACTTGATGCTGTCAGATGGTTCGCATATAATAGATAAATATAATAAACATGGAAACGCATTTCCCTATTATTAAAAAGATTGAGCCTCTGGCCGGAATGGCCGTCATGTCGCTTATCATTATCGGCTGTCTCATCATATTGAGACCTTTTCTTTCAGCCATTCTCTGGGCCGGCATTCTCTGTTACTCGACCTGGCCATTGTTCATCAGGCTGGCAAATATGCTTCGTGGCCGCAGGTCGCTTGCAGCGCTGCTCATGACCCTGATTGTCACATCCGTTTTGATCGTTCCATTCGTCGTGGTCGGCATTAAAATGGCGGAGAACATGTCGCAGGCTGTTGATTTTATAAAAACCTTTATGTCCAGCGGTTCTTCTGAACCTCCTGAATGGGTGCAGAACATTCCGTTTATCGGGGCCGACATTACTTCGACATGGCAGGACTACTCAAAGGATCCGGAAAAACTGGTTACAGTGGTTAAGGAATTTTTTGCCAATTCCGGAGGATGGTTCATGAGGCGCAGTCTTGACCTGGGACACGGTATACTGCAACTGACGCTGAGCGTATTCATTGCTTTTTTCTTCTACTGCAGCGGGGAAAAAGTTATGGAAGCCTTTTCCGGCTGGGGGAAACGCGTAGTTGGCGATTCAGCCCAGCATATCTTCCAGATCATAGGTAACACCATTAAAAGCGTTGTCTACGGTCTGCTTGGTACCGCACTCGCACAGGGAATATTTGCGGCCATCGGATTTAAGATCGCCGGGATACCATCTGCCCTGCTGCTCGGCCTGATAACATTCTTCCTGGGGCTTGTACCTGTAGGTCCACCATTCATCTGGGTTCCTGCAACAATATGGCTGTTTTACACGGGCCATATCGGCTGGGGTATCTTCATGGGCATCTGGGGACTGCTTATTATATCAGGAGTGGATAATATAGTCCGGCCTTACCTGATAAGCCTGGGAACTGATCTGCCTTTTATCCTGATTCTGCTTGGGGTCCTTGGCGGTGTGCTCGCTTTCGGGTTTATAGGTATTTTCATAGGGCCATCTCTCCTTGCAGTGGGATATTGTCTACTCCGGGAATGGAGTGTTTCGCGCAAGAATCCAAAGCCTGAAAACTCGGCAGAAACAGCCCATTAAAGGATCAACAAAGGATGATTTCCCCACCCCTAAGAATCACCTTTACAAAGTACCCTTTTCTATGGTCTGCTATTGCGGTCTGAATGAATCAGCTGGAGGAATAAAGCATGAAAATACTCGAATGTAAAGGTTGCGGCCACATTGAATTCGACGAAGCGCCCGATAAGTGCAAAGTATGCGGAGCAGCCAAAAGTGCTTTTGCAGAAAATCCCACTGCCATTCAAAAGCCGGCAAATCCCGCCGAGCTTACAGAAGGCGATAAGAAACATATCCCCCAGATTGTCGTGGTTAAAGAATGCGGGCTGATACCTGGCGGCTGCTGCACGGATGTTCACGTCAAAGTCGGAGAGATTGAACATGTTATGACCGATAAACATCTGATCCGTTACATTGATTACTATCTGAACCACAAGTTTATTTCCAGGGTATGGCTTTCTCCCGAGGTATGTCATCCGGCTGCAGCCCTGCACCTGAACGTTACGTCGGGAACGCTTACCGCTCTGGAGAACTGCAATATCCACGGAAACTGGTTAAGCGAAACTGCAATATAAGCCCTGGGCATGACGGCAGATAGTACTGCTTTTCGGCACCAGGTCAGAGAAGCGGGGTAAAGTGATGTCTGCAGCGATTCTCGGTGCCGTCATAGCTTCCATCGTTGCCACAGTTTTGGCCCTGATCATCGGCTACATAGTCATGCGCAAGCAGGACATGTCGTACGCGGCCGAGATCTCCGAGAAAAAATCAGAAATCCTCATAGAACGGGCAGAGAAACAAGCGCTTCACGAATCACTCCGGCTCGAAACTGACAGGTACCGGATTCTTTTCAACAACACACAGGATATGGTATTTATACATGGAGTCACACCAGAAGGAATCCCAGATACCTTCATCGAAGTAAACGATATCAGCTGCCAGAAACTGGAATATTCCCGCGAGGAACTAAAGGGGCTTACGTTGATGGATATCAATGCCTCCCCCCCTCCCGTGGCTATTCTCGGGTATTCCAGGGCAGACATGGTTGTGCTTTCCGATACAGACGTTGCCGAGAAAAGCAGGAAATACATCGCCCGTGAAGTACAGGACCAGGTGAGCAAAGTCCTGGATAAGCGCCAATTTGTTTACAACAGTGAATTCATCTCCCGAAACGGCAAAACAATACCTGTTGAAATTATTGCCCAGCGTTTCGACCTGCAGAACAAACCGTTGATAATGTGCACAGCACACGACATCACGGAACGCAAGCAAATCCAGCGGGCTTTACGCGACAGTGAACAGCGCTTCCAGGACTTTTTTGCACATTCACCTATCGGCGTCGCCCTGTATGACGGCCAGAGAGACCTGCTCAACGTAAACCAGGCGTGCCTTAAAATGTTCGGTATTCCTGATATAAGGGAGTTCGCGAAGTTTAATGTATTCGACAATCCTTTTATTCCAAAAACCCTGCGCGACAAAATAAGCAAAGGTGAAACAATCCGCTTTGAAGTTACCATGGATTTCAAGGACGTTCTGAAAAACTCTCTATTCATCAGCAGCAGGACAGGACAGGCCAGCTTCGACATAATGATACAGAATCTCGGGGTTGATGCCGAATACAAGCCAAAGGGCTACCTGTTCCAGGTCCAGGACAACACCCAGCGTGTAAAGGCCGAAGAAGCTTTGCGGCACAGCGAGAAACAGCTCCGGCAGGCAGAAAAAATGGAGGCCATCGGCTCGCTTGCCGGCGGTATAGCCCATGATTTTAACAACATTCTCACCCCTATTCTCGGGTATGCCGAAATCATAATGAGGACGACCCAGAAGACTGATCATATTTATACTTACATGCAGGAGATACACAGGGCCAGCAACAGGGCAAAAGAGCTGGTTAACCAGATACTGACATTCAGCCGCAAGACCGAGAAGGAAGGCCATCCGATCCACATCAGCCCCATCGTCAAGGAAGTGCTTGTACTCATACGCGCATCCCTGCCTGCGAACATTGAAATCAACCGCATAATTAAAACAGAGGAAGATGTAGTTCTCGCTGATCCGACACAGATACACCAGATCCTGATGAACCTCTGTACCAATGCCGGTCATGCGATGAAAGTAAAAGGCGGGATACTGGAAGTACGGCTGTCTGATTTTATGATAACAGGACGGTCCAATGAATTCCCGGGGTTAATTCCCGGCCGTTACCTGAGAATTTCCGTAAAAGATACAGGAACCGGTATTGACAAGTCTGTTCTCGGCAGGATTTTTGAACCGTTTTTTACAACAAAAGAACGCGGCGAAGGAACCGGTATGGGCCTGGCAGTAGTCCACGGAACCGTAAGCAGCATGAAGGGCACAGTCACCGTGGAAACAGAAGAAGGGAAAGGTTCGACCTTTAACGTGATACTGCCGCTCATAGAAAAGAAAGAAGAAGAAGCAATAGAGCAGGAAGAGCCGCTTCCCACAGGTACTGAATGCGTGATGTTCGTGGATGATGAACCTGAAATCACCAGAATGGCCGGCGAAATGCTCGGCCATCTGGGCTATACGCCAGTTCTGATGAATCACGGTATTGACGCAGCCAGAATGTTTGAGAATAACGCAGAGTATTTCGATCTGATAATAACCGACCAGGTCATGCCTGGCATGCGTGGAATTGAGCTCATACAGAAACTGAAGGCTATTCGCCCCGATATTCCAATAATATTGTGTACCGGGTTCAGCGATACGTTTGCCCAGAAACAGGCCGAGAACATGGGTGTAGCCGGGATATTGATGAAACCCATTATAATGAAAAATCTCGCGGAGATTATTCGTACAGCGCTCGCGGGAAGAAATAAATCGTAAAAGCCGGTCAGTCTATTCGATCGTCCTGGTATAAATTATCTTGTCGTCACCATCGGCGTAAAATCCCGCAATCCTGGCCTGCTCAGAATAACCCAGCTTGTGATAGAAACAACGCGTCGAGTCATACAATCCCTTGCCGGAAGTTTCGATTACACTCATCCTGCCACTGCGCGAGGCAATAAGTGTCTCGGCCTGCCTCATCAACGCACCGCCGATTCCCATGCGCTGACAAACGGGATCAACGACAAGCCAGTAAATATCAAAGGTGCCCAGAGTACAAGGTGTCGGGCCAAAGCAGATCCAGCCGACCGCTCTGCCGTTCGATTCTGCCGTAAAGGACTGGTAATGCCCTTCAGGCCCCTTCAGCAGGGCATCATCAAGTACTTCGCGCGCCACTTCTATTTCGTCCGGTCTGAAGTAACCGGTACCTTCTGTTATCGTAATTATTGCATTCCTATCTTCCACGCTGGTCCGCCTGATTACAAAAGCCCCCCGGGCAACATTATCCGGAATGGTTTTCGCAACAGGAGATTTCCGGAGTTTTAACCGTTCGGCCGCGTTTGAAACAACCATGCGTACAAACTCTTCACACGGCACTGACCCTTCAGACAACGCTGCAACAAATCCTGCATCCAGCGATATATCAGGGTTTGCATTGATTTCAAGCACGTAGACTTGACCTTCCTTGTCCATGCGCAGATCAACACGGACAAAGTCCCGGCATTCCAGCGCATGCCATGTCTTCAGGGCCACATCCTGAATCCTGGCGGCCATATCCTTGCTGATTTGCGCAGGAAGTACCCGGTTGGTATTCTTGTATTCAAAAGAATCAGGAAGCCATTTGGCTGCATAATCGATGATCCTCGGCTTGCCCTCTGCAAAGCCCGAGAACTCTATCTCCGCAACCGGCATTATGCGGATATCTTTTCCATCCTGGATCACTGAAACATTGAATTCCCTGTCACCCACATATTCTTCAACAAGAACAGGCTGTCCAAAATCCTTTTGAAGTCTTTGGACAGTCTCTTCGAGCTGTGGGCAATATCCTGCGAAAACTGAGCTGCTGCTTATGCCCTCACTTGCATCCGACTCCGCCGGTTTGACAATAAAAGGGCCTTTCCCAAGAGCTTCAGGCGAGAGGTTCCCATCAACAGGAATTATTGCTCCTCCAGGAACCAGAATACCGTATGCCCTCAGAACGGCTTTGGTCCGCCATTTGTTCAGAGTCAGGCTCAGGCAGGGTGCGTCACATCCGGTTGACATTTTTCCGTAGGCAGAACAGAGCGCCGGCAGGTGACTCGCATCCTGTGCCTCACCTATCAGACCTTCAACCAGGTTCCATACCACTGTTTCACTGGCTGACGCCAGAACTCCGGGTACATCCGACAAGCGCCTTACCCCAACGACACGGTAAGGAGCTCCTATCTTATCCATGGCCCCAGTAACAACCTTTACTTCATCAATAACACCCGCCCCGCTTTCCTTCCCGAATTCAGATAGAATCCACAGGTTCTCGGAAGTATCAGGCAGATTATAAAGAATAAGAACTTCAGGCAGCATAACCATTTTAACGTCCCTTGATTTTCCTCAATATCATTTATTTGCACGCTGCAGGCAAATGATTCTTCATCATTTTCCCACCCTCTGCAATGCGCTTGTAACTATCGCACAGATCAGGTCCTTGTACGAAAGACCCTCCTGCGCGGCGAGCAGGGGAAGATCGGAATGTCCAGGATTCAATCCCGGCAGCGTATTGATTTCCATGAAGCTGGGGTTGCCCGCATAATCCAATCTTATGTCGGCCCTTGCGGCATCACGACACTCAAGCGACAGATAGGCTTTGAGGGCCAGGGATTCTATTTCATCCCGCAAAATTTTATCTTCAACCCTGGAATACTTTACCAGCTTTCTCCAGTTCTCCTTGGTCTCAAACGAATAAATCTTTTCGCCCGCTTCCGGAAGTATTTTCACTTCCATTGTTCCAATGACACGGGCATCACGCCCTGTTCCGGTGATACCGATAGTAAATTCCCTGCCAGGCAGGAATTCCTCAACAAGAACAGGCTGATGAAAGCGCTCCAGCAGCATCTTACACGTCGACTCAAGCTGGTGGATTGATTCAATGCGTGAATGCTGATCGATCCCCTTTCCTGTCCCTTCGGCCACAGGCTTGGCAAAAAGGGGGAACTTCAGGTCACACGCGGACAAATCGGATATGGCGTGAACGAGTATGAAATCCGGGGTATTAATTCCGGCACCGCGTACCAGCTTTTTTGTCACCGCCTTATCCATGGTTACGGCGGAAACCAGGGGATCGGAAAACGTGTAGGGTATTCCGTAAACTTCCAGTATGCCAGGAACCTGCGCTTCACGGGAACGGCCTGACACACCTTCGGCAATATTGAAAACAAGATCCCAGCGATCCCCTGCCGTCAAGCGGGAACAGAGGGCACGCGCATTACCAACGCGCTGAACCCTGTACCCGAGAGCACTTATGGTATTATCAAGCGCCGATATGGTTTCTTCAGAATCAAATTCCGCGGACTGTTCCTCTGAAAAGCCTGCAGACAGGTAATCTTTTCGAAGATCGTAAACAAGACCTATAAGAAGACTCATTGGTGGACGCCCCTATTCAGCATTAACAGGGTGTGCCCTGCCGCGGCGGGTCTGATTACCTGCATTTGCAGGTTGGATTGTTGAAGCATGCCCCCTGGCCAGATCCCATACGCTTGGGGATTCCTTCAGCGGTCCAAGGTCAACAGCACTTGAGACTTCAGCGTATGGCTCAGGATAACTGACCAGCATCCCGTTGGAATTTCTCAACACCGTGTGCGTAGGGCTCATGGAAATAACATAGTTAGGCAGAACGGGAACCTTGCCGCCACCATGCGGCATATCAACAACAAAAGTCGGTATTGCAATTCCGCTCAACCTGCCGCGCAAGCTTTCCATGATCTCCACACCTTTCGACAGGGGTGTCCTGAAATGTTCAACGCCGGCGACAAGATCACACTGGAAAAGATAATACGGACGTACTCTCATTCGTATCAATCCCCTCAAGAGCTCTTCCATAATCTGCGGATTATCATTAACCCCTTTGAGCAGGACAGACTGGTTCCCGACCGGAATACCGTTGTCCACCAGTTTTCCACATGCTTCGGCAGCTTCCTTTGTAAGTTCGTTCGGATGATTGAAATGGGTATTGATCCAAAGAGGATGATATTTTTTCAGCATTGCAACAAGTTCATCCGTAATACGCGAAGGCAACGTGACCGGCGTCTTGGTTCCTATCCTTATTATATCAACTGTTTTGACGGACCTGATAGCCGATAAAATCTGATCAAGGCTTCTCGTGGACATTGTCAGCGGATCACCGCCCGAAATAACGACATCCCTGACTTCAGGATGATTCGAGAGATATTCAACGGTTTTTGCGATACGTGAGCTGGAAATACAGGATTCCCTCATGCCTGTTACACGCTTGCGTGTACAATAGCGGCAGTACATGGCGCACGCGCTTGTGGCGATAAGGAGAACACGGTCCGGATACCTGTGCACCAGTCCGGGCACCGGCATATTACCTTCCTCTTCAAGCGGATCCTCCCGCAGGAACGGGGGATTCCATAATTCCTTTTCCCTTGGAATTGACATCATGAAAACAGGGTCGGTCTCATCAAGTTTCTTAATAAGAGACGCATAATACGGGGTAATTGCCAGGGGAAATTTCCCTGATGCCGCAACAATATCCGAGCCTGCTTCCAGAGAAGGAAAATATTCCGCCAGTGCCTCAACACTCCGGATGCGGTTTTTCATCTGCCATTGCCAATCTTTCCACTGGGGGTCACCGGACATTTCCGCAAGCCTGGGAGAAAGTTTTTTATCGGAGAATGGGAATCTAAATGTCTCATTCTGTAAGAGACACGGTTCCTTGATGGAACACTTCAATTTCTTGTCCAGAGCGGGAATAGTTTCTTCTAAAAGACCTATGTCTGGTTCGTCTGCTTCTTCAAGCATGATTCTTCTTCTATCCTCTCTCCACGTAATCTCGATCTCTAATGGTCAAGCTTTCAACAAAATCGCGTAACAACCATCAAGTCGTTTGTTTTTTGCCATTCTCCAGCATCAACAAAATATGTCAATACGAAATCCTCACTTTTTTAACTTTTACTCAAACGTTCCTTCCGACAAACCATCGACGATCTCGCGGAGAATTTCATCCCACGCTCCCGATTTTTCCGCCATCCCGACAAGCTCAATAACAGAAGCGGAAAATTCAGAAGGATATTTCCGAAGAGCCTGACTCATAGACGTCCCCTGTTCCATCGCTTCCTTAATCGAAGAGATAACAGCCCGGAATGCTGCGTCGTTCTCTTCACCTGCAACAACCTCCAGCGTGCGAAGTACCGGAACCCTTCCCCGGGTCAATCGGAGAAATTTGCGCCAGAACCTGGCGTTTCGCTGCTGTTTATCCGGTAAATTCATTTTTTATCTTCGCAGGTAAATTCCAGGCATCAAATTTCCGATTCGTTACCCGGTACATATCTGAAAATCCACTGAAGGGCCGCATAAGAATCTGTAAGCTTCTTTAAAAGATCACTAAGCTTGAATTCGTCCAGTTCGAGCCGCTTCAAAACACCGGGGATCATTCTAGTCAGCATGTGATCACCCGGGTTCCCTATCAACTTTGCATGCGTCACGACATAGGCAAGATTCAGACAGTCTATTTCGCGTGATGTAGATGGACCGTGATGCCATTTGATAAGGTGGGCTATGGCAGCATCGAAATTCCAGTATTCCGCCGCCCAGAAACCAACCTCGGCATGGGAAACCCCCAGCACCCTTATTTCAGCGTCTATCATACGTATGTGATCAGACCGGGATAAGGCTATGATTTGATCAAATTCCTCTGGAAAACGCTGGCTCAGAACGAGGCGCCCGATGTTACAGAGCAATCCAGCCATGTGCATGTCCGTATTAGTGTGGCATATCCCTGAGGCTTTCATGTAATCCGCCGCTACAGCCGTGCCAAGCGAGTGTCGCCATAGCGCCGACATGTCAAACGTTTCATGCGAATATTCCTTTATTGCAGACGACAGCATTATGCCGGAAAAAAGATCGCGCAGGTGTGATATACCCAAAAGAACCACGGCTTCTTCAATACTGTGTATCTTCCGTTCCACGCCAAAGAAAGCTGAATTTACCATTTTCAGCACATTGGCCGTAAGAACAGCGTCAGAAGCTACAATGTTCGCCAGCTCATGAATTGACGAATTCTCGGAGGTAATCAGGCGCTGGGCACGCTGAAGAATTTCGACAATTGTCGAAAGACTACGCCCCTTGTGGAGCTCACGTTCAACCTTTATCTTGAAGTCATCAGTCCTTATCACTGTATTCTTCCTCAAGCTCTCTTACCATGCAGTATTTTAGAAGATGCATCTGTTCATCATCTTCAACCGAGGAAAACAGCTTGTTAATGACTTCTTTCTTCCGCTGGTATTCCTGATCCGCAGAAGCATTGATAGCCATCTTGTAATAGTGATCGGCACCGGGCGCGGCATGTTGTTCAGCTGCATTCATAATATCAACGTGGGTGATACCCCGCAGATTAAGAACACTGATCATGGCTTCAGAAAGATGTGATTCCGCTTTCAGCAGAACCTTGCCGTCATGAACAAGGTCCCTTTGAAGGACCATTCCAGGCTTAACTTCACGCACATGCAGCATCATTGTCATTCACCCGGTTTTCTTGCGAAAAAGCTTCTCCCAAGACAAAACAACATGTTGTCAGCCGGAAATATACATTTTTCCGGAATGATTTGCAAGATTACACCCTGCTGCCAACCATAATTTATACTCTTCCACTTTGTGGTTCATTGGGGTTATTGTATCCAACCTTTTGGACAGCATATGAAGAAAAATCTTATTCTCGCATCAGCATCGAAACGACGGAGCAAAATACTCTCTGAGCTGGGAGTGCCTTTCACCGTTGTCAGCCCGGATGTTGATGAGTTAATCCATATTGAGAACCCTGAAGGTACAGTAATTGAAAATTCGCTGCGCAAAAACGAATGGTGTCGAAACAGGTTCAAAGACGCATATATCATATCCGCCGATACGATCGTGGAATTCAACGGCCATATTGTAACCAAACCCGAATCGATTGATGAAGCCCGCAGGTTTCTCAGGATGTTATCAGGCCAGACCCACAGGGTATTCACCGGCGTGGCTTTCTCCCGGCCCGGGCTGCCTCCTGAAACACGTGTCGATATTTCTTTTGTAACTTTTAAAAACCTTTCAGAAGAGCTGATCACCGACTACCTTCACAGGGTTAACCCAATGGACAGGGCCGGCGCTTACGACATCGATGAGAACGGTGACCTGCTTATTGCTTCATTCAACGGTTCGCGCACGAACATAATGGGATTGTCAGCAGAAACCGTAGTTGATCTGCTTAAACCCGAAGGTTTCATGTGAAACTTAAACCTTTCTCCATAGGGAACCTGGCCATTGACCCGCCGGTAATGCTGGCGCCCATGGCCGGCTACACTGACTCCGTTTTCCGGTCAATATGCAGAAGATATCACTGCCCGGTGACACTGACCGAGGTAGTCAACGCGGAGGGTACAATTCGAGGGGGGCACCAGACTCTGCACCTGCTCGAAACCGACACGGAAGAACGACCACTCGGAGCCCATATCTACGGAGCAGACCCCGACAGACTGGCCCTGGCAGCCTCTATAATCGAGAAAATGAACCTGTTCGACTTCATCGACATCAACTGCGGTTGTCCTGTCCCTAAAATTGTAAAGAAAGGTGCCGGAGCCGCACTCATGCGAAGTCCTGAGAAGATCGGACAGATAGTAAGAACAGTAAAGGCCGCCGTCTCCCTGCCGGTAACAGTTAAAACACGCATAGGGTTGTCCCCGGAAAAGATGAATATTCACGAAGTTGCCCAGGCAGTTGAAGACGGAGGCGGTAGCGCTATTTTCATTCACGCACGGTTTGCATCAAGACGTCACAGCGGCGAAGCAGACTGGGAAGCCCTGTCGCGGATCAAATCCGAAAGATCCATTCCAGTTATTGGCAATGGAGGCGTTTCCTCGGCCGATGATGTTTTCAGAATGCTTGAACAGACTGGAGTTGACGGCGTAATGATCGGCCGGGCCGCAGTGGGCAATCCGTGGCTGTTCGATGAAATATATTGCCGGGTCAACAACCTGCCATGGTCAAAACACTCACTTGAAGAACACCGCGCCATCATAATGGAACATCTGGAAAAGCTGGTTTTGCTGAAACAGAAGGAACACCGATACAAGAAGAAGGGCAGCACGCCCGTCGATCAGGGGGCGGCACTGCATTTTCGTGCTCATCTGCACCAGTACCTGCGTGGCTTCCGTGGCTGGCCGGACGTGAGGAGGCACCTGAACACCATGCACACGACAGAGGATATCCACAAAGCCGTCGACTGGATCATTGTAAACGAGGCTTAGCTTCCTCCTGATACCCGCGCTTCCTGATGATGCTCAAGCCAACCAAGGGGACACAAAAATGCGAATATGTCTGCAATTACATAAACCTCTGTTCACCGCCCGATTCTTATGCTTTTCATTGCTTGATTACATAGCCCCGTAATGTTTGAATCATGTTTTTACGGAACCAAACCATGAAGAAACAAACGGAAATTACGGTCATAAACAGGACCATTGAGCGGGCCAAGCAGGAGCTTGAGCACATGATCGACCTGAACCCCCAGGTCATGCTGCTTGTTGACCGAAACGGCAGGGTCGTAAGGGCCAACCGGGCTCTTCTTGAACTGATAGGACTGCCCGACTTCAAGAAGATCCTCGGCAAAGGTTTGAACGATCTGTTCCCATGTGAGGATAAGTCATTCTTCCAGAGTCTTCTTTCCAGTAAAGGCGGTTATGATGTACAAGAGATCAAGGTGATTTTCGGACCGCAGATCTATCGCATCATGCGTTTCGCGATAGTCAGTTCGGATAACGATGTTTCGGTTATTATTGTAAATGACATAACATCCGAGAAGGAACAGGCCTTTCACCAGGAAAAGAAATTCAAGAAGGAAGCGGTTCAGGCCCTGATGGGCGGATTGATGCACAATGTCAATCAACCGCTTACTGTAATCATGGTGCAAGCCCAGTTTATGCAGCTGGCTCTTGAAAAAGGGCTCGCGCGACCGGAAGAAATGAAAAAAGAGCTTCAGAACATAATGACGCTCACCATGCAAATTGCTGACATGCTGAAGACTGTTGAACGTCCCAAAGATTTTGTAACTCAGCCATATCTCAACGGTATTGATATTCTTGACATCCAGCAGTCCGGCAACGAAACAGCCAAAACAATCGTCACCGGCCCCGCCTCCCTCGATGTGATCATGCTTGCGTTGGAAACGCACGATCCCGGCGCGGGCATGCACGCCATGCGCACAAGTAAATATGCAGGCATTATCGCCGCCCACATGAACCTGAACGAGAAGGAACAGAACATCGTAAAGCGTTGCGCTTACTTTCATGATATAGGGAAGATCGGCATCGCCGATAAGATTCTCCAGAAACCGAAAGCACTCACCAATGCAGAAACCATCGCCATGCAGGCACATACCGAAATCGGTTATAACTTTCTCTCAACATTCCCCCTCTTGCGCGATGAAGCCGAAACTGCCTTTACTCACCATGAAAGGTGTGACGGAAAGGGTTATCCCCGCGGGTTGAAGAAGAAGGATATCCCCGTTTTCTCAAGAATAGTTTCCGCTGCAGATGCCTTTGATGCATTGCACTTCAGCCGGTCATACCACCCCGCAACGCCGGCGGATACTGCACTGGCAAAAATAGAAGAAGGTTCAGGTCCGCAGTTTGACCCGGAAGTTGTGGCTGTTTTGAAACAAAACATCAGCGAAATGACCTGCGCCATTTAAACTTCCTTTTCGACAGCAACCTGCGTATTATAGTAACTTAAGAATATGTCATGAACGAATCAACCAACAATGCCTTAATCGATCTGCTTATTAAGAACGAAGAAGCTATTGGCAGCTTATACAAGGCATGTGCTCTTCAGTTTCCCGGCTTCGCAGAATTCTGGCAGAAAATCGCTCTTGAAGAAAAAGCACACGCCGATGTGCTCAGGGAGCTGGCCAAGCACCTGCAAAATCAAAAAGTTCTCCTGAATCACCGGAAGTTCAACACTACCGCCGTACAGACAACCATCGATTATATTTTAAAACAAAGGGAGAAAGTCGAGTCCGGTTCGATGACCCTGCTGCAGGTCCTGGCTGCTGCCCAGGACATTGAACAGTCCATTGTGGATAGAGATTTTTTTGAGGTGTTTGAAACCGACTCAGCATCAATGAGGTTGGAATTCGCAGCACTTCGTAAACATACAGTCGAACATACCGCCTGCATTACAGCAGCATTGAATAAATTAAGAAATCCGTAATCATCCGGGAGCAAGCCATGGATATTAAGAACAAGGTTATAGAATCACAGAAACAGATTATTGATTCTCTTGCTGAATGCGAGCTTCAGATTTGCCATCTTTACCAGAAATTTGCCGCGCGTTTTCCTGAAATGAAGAACCAATGGCTTGGGCTGGCCGCTGCGGAACAAACACATCACAATCTTCTTAAGACTATGCATAGCATACTGAAAAAAGGTAATTTATTCTATAACCTCGGCAAGTTCAGCGATGAAGCAATCCAGCTTATGATTGTCCTGATCCGAGATTCGCTGAAAAAGGCTGATCTTCCCGACTTTAAATCAGTAGAAGCCATCGCAATTGGCCTGCAAATTGAATCCTCCATAATGGATTCCCATTTCTATGACGTGGTGAGCTCCGACGCACCTGAGTTCAAAATCATCGCCGAGAGACTGTCAGCGGACACCCAAAAACACGTGGAACTGATCCGTAACCATTTCATGCAGAATAGCAAATGACGCCGAAAGTCTTTTCTGGCGATAACACCATAGGTGTCTTGTCATGCAAAAAACACTTACATGCCTGCTTCTGACAATCCTGGTTATCATCCCTTCCATTCTGAACGCCGCAACAAACTGGAGGATCGTGCTTCCAGATGAACCTTCCCCTGTGGAAAACACCGCAGCAAAGGAGCTCCAGTTGCATTTGCAGAAGGTTACTGGAGATGACTTTCCCATCACCGCGGAAAAGGATGTTCCCGGGGATCTAAAATCAGCAATATTCGTCGGAAATACCTCAAAATCCCCAAAAAAGAAATTTGCCTTTGACGAAATTTTTATTCAGTCGAAAAAAGGAAATCTGATTCTTTCCGGACATTCAAGGAGGGGTGCGCTTTATGCCGTGTACACATTCCTGCAGGATGTTGTGGGCGTTCGCTGGTGGACTCCTGAAGATACGTTCATTCCTAAAAAACAGTCGCTTGATATTCCACACAGGTTGAACATTTCCTACGCCCCGAAGATGATCTCCCGTGAAATGTATCACCGCCGGGCACAGCCTGGCATCTTCTCTGCACGCATGAAAGGGAATGGTAATATACCGCCTGAATACGGCGGACGTGTGAGCATCATCCATTTCGTACATTCATTTTACAAAATCATTCCGCCAGAACAATACTTTGATAAACACCCGGAATGGTTCAGCGAAATCAACGGGAAACGGACCTGCGATCATGCCCAGCTCTGCCTGACAAACGAGGAACTATGCAAAGAAGTTACGAAGAAGACACTCGAAACACTGGGAAGAAATCCCGATGCACGTTTCATCGATATCAGCCAGAATGACTGGCACAAGAATTGTACATGCGAGAAATGCAAGGCCCTGGATGAGAAAGAAGGTTCTCCTGCCGGACCTCTTGTACATTTCCTGAACAAGGTGGCAACCGAGGTGGAGAAAGAATTCCCTGACGTGCTTGTCGAATCGCTCGCATACCAGTACACGCGCAAGCCTCCGAAATTCGTGAAACCGCGGGACAATGTGCTGATCCGTCTCTGTACAATTGAATGTTCATACATTCAGCCTCTCACTGGTGAGCAGAACAGGAAATTTGCAGAAGACATGGAGGGGTGGAATAAAATCGCGAAGCACTTGTTCATATGGGATTACGTTACCAACTACGCTGACTATATCGGCCCGCACCCGAATCTCCGCGTACTTGCCCCAAATGTGCGCTATTTTGCCGATAACGGTGCAGTCGGACTCTTTGAAGAGGGTGAAGGAGACGACTTCGCCGATATGCGCAACTGGATGCTGATGCGTCTGATGTGGGATCCGTCCCTCGACGATAAAGTCCTGTTCCGGGAATTCTGCGAGGGATATTACGGAAAGGGAATCTCCCGGTTTATTCATGAGTACTGGGACATGCTTATTAAGCAGGCGGAAAAATCAGGAATCTATCTCGGGTGCTTTGGAGTCACATCCGATAAATGGGTCGATCTGGAAACTCTGAACCGAATCACGGAAATCATGAACAATGCTGTCAGGAAATCAGGAGAGATTTACGGAGGTTCTTCTGCTGAACTTAAACATCTGCTCAAGGCAAAAATGGCAATCGATCATGTATGGCTTTCGCGCTATTACCCGCTGCGCTGTGAATCACGGGAAAAGAATCTACCCTTCCTCGGCCCGAAAGACCCGCTTAAAGCAGTCATGGAGTTTGTCGCTCTGTGTCATGAGAACAAAACAAAAGCGCACCGTATTGATAATGAAGGAAAGAAATTTGAGACTTATTTAAACAGCCTGTCCGGCATGTTCACATCGCGACAGTTCATTCCGGAAATGTGCAAAAACATTCCTGCAGATACATGGCTGGTATTCGATGATGCGTTATTTGAAAATTTCAAGGATACCGCGACACGCGTAGAGGACACCAATGCCTCGGATGGGTGGACCACCAGAATGCCAACCCAGGTCGACTGGAACACGGGTTACAAGCCTGCCATCAAAGGCAGATTTCATGTTTATGCCTCCATGCGATGTGACGCAACAATAGACTCGGGCAAGGCCGGCTCGCTGGGCGTATACAACTTCCAGGAGAAAAAAGGACTCGTGAGCAAAACACTCAAAATCGAGGAAGTCAAAGGAGATAACTACCGGTGGATTGATCTCGGCACGGTTGACTTCTCCGCCGGGGCGGGTGTCTGGTTTGCGCACGGCCATCTTCCTGAAGTACAGGCATTGTATGTTGACCGCATTGTGCTTGTCATGGAATAGCTGTTATTTCTGAAAGG
>MHBM01000030.1:0-3140 GCA_001804885.1 Lentisphaerae bacterium RIFOXYA12_FULL_48_11 | reverse complement strand
AATATCAGCCTGCTGCTTTTACCCGGTCGCGCCCTTCCTTCTTTGCCTTATAGAGGGCGCTGTCGGCGGCTTCAAGAACTTCCTGGGGAGAGGAATATTTCCCGGATTTCTTTGCCACCCCGACACTGACGGTAACTGTTATTGATTCACCTTTGTCCGGCTCATGTTGTCCGTAAGAAGAAATGGCTTCCGGCTTCTTTTTTGGTCGCGTTTTACTTCTTATCCAGAATTTTCTTCCGCTGATGGCGCGCCTCAACAGTTCCAGGGCTTCAACCGTCTGATCATAATCATGTTCACAGACAATTACGAACTCCTCCCCCCCGTAACGGTAAGCCTTGCCTGCAAGATTTCTGTTCAAATGCATGGCAATAAATCTCAGCACCTGGTCGCCGGTATCGTGTCCATACCTGTCATTAATATTTTTGAAATGGTCTATATCAAGCATCGCAATGGAATATGATGAATCAAGACTGGCCAGGTGATTTTTAAGTACCCGCCTGCCCGGAAGCTCGGTAAGCTCATCGATGTTCGCACTGCGCCATGAACTTTCAAGAACAGCCCACACCATGGTCAATGCGCTTCCCGACATGAACAGCATCAGCATGGCTTCCCCGTACATGCTGTGTTCATCGGCAACAGGTTGATTCAAAGCACCAAACACAAAAAGTATTGCCAGCGCCATCAGTTTCCCGAGCAGGGGACTCTCGTTCTGCTTTCTTATGACAAGGAAAGGCAGGCTGACCATAAAAACCAGGATGCCTATCAGGGGAATCCTTATGTAGTTGGACAGGGACCGGAACAGTATTGATTCCGCATGAAACACGGCATCGTTCAGTTCCGGAATCAACGGCAGAACAAACACAACAAGTACTGCGGAAAGAACCATGAGACCGCGAAATCCGGCATGTGAAGTCCAGAAGCCGCGTTCGTTTAACCTGTGAAAAAGCGCGGCCATCGCGGGAATATAAATGACCGAAAGCAGAACAACAGTCTTCCCCTTGCCCACATCGTCATTGAGAAAGAAAGCACGATCAGCAAAGAATGTCACCAGCGCGAGCAGAAGACAAAGGAACGAAATCCTGCTCTGTGCGAAAACTCCCCCAAGCAGCGCTCCGGCAGCAAAGAGAATATAAGGCAGGTACCTGAAAGATTCAGACAGGGACCACTCTGCAAGAAACGGACACGCGGCAAAAATGAACGTAAGAAGAACAAACAGGATGGAAGGAAAAATCAGCGGTGCAAATCTCTTTATTGAAACAGAACGTGTCACTGGAAGTCTGTCGCTATCTTCTTGCCAAGCTTTGTATGAAACCCGCACTTCATACACAAGACAACACCCTCTTCAAGAGCCGTACCGCATCCCGGACACTTATTTCCGGTTGCCTTCTTCTGCACAGGCTGTGGAGCAGGAACAGTTATCTCCTTCTGACATGCAGGACATTCAATAACCTGGCCGGCATATTCCTCGGGCGCCTCGAGCTGCTGACTGCACAATGGACAGTTAAAACTTATATCCGGCATACGACCTCTCCTTACCACACTTGCCTGAATGATAAGTTCTGACTCTATGGCCAGTCAAGAATCATAGTTCCTCAAATAACAGCCAAAAATGGCCCTTTTAGCGTTTTCCAATGTAAATAGTGATCTTTTCCGGCCAGATGAATGGGCATTTTTATGCACGGCGTTGTATCGCAGTGTAAGCCTTGTCCGACATTTTGTTTCTGTTTGGACGGCGGTGGCTTACCTGCCAATCCGTAACCCTGGTGGAGAAAGCACCTCAACTCACTTCACAAACCAGTCCTTTGAGGTAAGAACCTTCAGGAAAATTCAACGCGGCAGGGTGATCCTCGGCCTGCCCCAGCCGCCTGACCATTCTCGCCTCCCGTCCCGCGTCCAGCGCGGAATCTGCAACAATCTTCTGGAACAATTCCACCGGCATCAATCCTGAACATGAGAATGTGAACAAGAATCCGCCCGGTTTCAGAAGTTTGAAAGCCAGAAGGTTGATATCCTTGTAACCACGGCTGGCCTGCTCCAGCTGATGCCTGGAGTTAACAAACTTCGGAGGATCCAGAACAATAACATCAAACTGCTTCCTGGAATCGCGATGCTTGCGTAGAAGCTGGAACACATCTCCGTCAACATTTTCAATTTTGTCCGGACCAATGCCATTAAGCTCATTGTTCTTTGCAGCCAGAGCCAGAACGTCGGAAGATGAATCAATGTTCGTAACATGTCCCGCTCCGCCTTTTGCCGCATAGACTCCAAAACCGCCGGTGTACGCAAAACAGTTCAACACTTCGCCACCCTTGGCGTACTCAGAAACACATTTTCTGTTGTCCCTCTGGTCAAGGTAGAATCCAGTTTTATGACCGCGCTTTACATCCACGAGAAAACGGTTCTCACCCTCTTGAATCTCAATCAGATCTGGCGGCTCAATTCCTTCAAGCGCGCCGGTAACCTGAGGTAATCCTTCTTTTACCCGTACATCCACATCGGACCTTTCATAAATGCCCTTCGCAGACGTCAGTTCCTTCAGCACAGACACAATTTCTTTCTTCCAGAATTCCGTACCTCTCGCCAGGAACTGACAGACAACAAAATCATTATAACGGTCAACAATAAGGCCAGGCAAACCATCTGACTCCGCATTTACAAGCCTGCATGCCGTTGATTTGATAGCCAGACGTTCCCGCAGCTTTACAGCTCGAGCCAGTTTTTCGCCAAAGAACTGTGAAGAAATCTGAGTGGACGAATCAAACGACCATATTCTCACCACGATTTGCGAATCAGGTGAATATGCGCCACGTCCGAGAAAAGTGCCGTTCGCCGCGAGGACGTCAACTGTGTCGCCCGGCTTCGGCTGGCCATCAATGTGCTTGATAGCCTCTGAAAATATCCAGGGATGCCGCCTTAAGAGCGATTTCTCCCGACCGTTCTTTAGAATGATTGCAGGCATGCGGAGAGTATTAAGAAGTCACGAGCCGGTATCCAGAAGAAAAGTTATCTACAGCGTGACAGATCCTTTCCCTTTAACCCAATACACCTTCGCCACGCGTTACCTGACCAGCCAGGCAACAGACTCGAAATAAGGCGTCCTCGGGAACATATCGAATAATCTCGCACTCCTCACCGAATAC
>MHBM01000029.1:9807-20105 GCA_001804885.1 Lentisphaerae bacterium RIFOXYA12_FULL_48_11 | reverse complement strand
ACGGAGTAGGCGTAGAACAAAATGCTGTAAATATGTTTCGGCATACGTAAATACTTTGTGCAATTTTCTGCAGAGTTACAAGCTTCTACTGATTATCTTCAGATGGATATTTTGTAGTCATTATTTTATGTTTATTCTTTATTCATTAAAAAAAATACTATCAGCTTTGACATATCGAAGATGCAGTCATACTATCTGTTCATTCGAAAGGTCCCGCCATGATTAAATCGACACGCAAGCAAGATAAAGTACTTTCAAATGTTTCCAGGCGTCATTTTTTGCAGTCAACCAGTATGATTGCCTGGGGATTGGCTGTTTCGCAACTTGGTATAGGGGCACTGGCTGCTGATGATCCCGAAATCCAAGTGCCTTCAAAAGCTCCTGCTGTTCCGAAAAAGCAAAGAAAGCTATTGATATTCGATTTGAATGTTGGCTACGGAGGGCATGGGTCTATCAAGACTGCAAATGCGGCATTTACGCTGATGGGAAATAAGACAGGTGCATTTGAAACCGTCATCAGCCGTGATCCTGCAGTTTTCAGCAAAGACTCTATTAAACAATTTGACGCGGTATTTTTGAATAATACCGTGGGTAACCTGTTTGAAGATATAGAGTTGCGTAGAAGTCTGCTGGAGTTTGTGTATGCAGGCGGAGGATTGATGGGGGTTCATGGTACCTCAGTTGCGTTTGTTAACTGGAAGCAGGGTGGCAAGGAGGACTGGCATGAGTTTGCCGTGATGCTTGGCATGCGTGGCGCCTCTCATAGGGCAAACACGGAGAAGGTTTTCATGAAGCTAGACGATCCTGGCCATCCGTTGTTGGTATGTTTCGGCCGGAATGGATTTGAAATGCAGGATGAATTCTTCAGGCCAAAGGGGACATATTCACGGAATCGCGACCGTGTTCTGCTGGGGTTTGATATCGACAAGACTGACTTGAAGAATGAACCGCATGACGGTTGTTACAGGGAAGATAAGGATTATGCGATGGCTTGGGTCCGGCAGTACGGTCGTGGCAGAATCTTTTATACGGCTTTCGGGCATCATCCAGCGATATTCCGGGATCCAAGGATGCTTGAGTTTTATCTTGCGGGTACGCAATTTGTTCTGGGTGACTTGCCTGCTCCAACAATACCCAGTGCTAAATTGACTCCGGCGATCAGGGCACAGGAGAAGCTTGGCTGGAGGCTTGGGGTCGAGGCTTATACTTTCCACAAATACACTTTCTTTGAAACGGTGGAGAAGACTGCGGAGCTTGGCCTTGCGTTCATGGGTGCATTAAGTTTTCAGAAGGTGAGCAAGGATATCCCTAAGAATTTCGATCTTTCTTTAACGGATGATGAACTGCGGGAGATCAGATTAAAGCTTGATGCTGCTGGAGTAAGTTTGCTGACGTATTATATCCAGAGCATACCAGGGGATGAGGCCGGCTGCAGGAAAATATTCGAGTTCGGCCGTAAGATTGGCATTGAAACATTCATGAGTGAGCCGGCGCCTGAGTCGCTTCCTTTGATTGACAGATTCTGCGAAGAATATGGCATCAATGTTGCGCTCCATAATCATGATCAAAAAGCATGCCCGAATTATTGGAACCCCGAAGGCATTCTTAAGGCTTGCGAGGGACGCAGTAAGCGGATTGGTGCATGTGCTGATCTGGGCTATTGGCTAAGGGCTGGGTTGGATCCAGTGAAATCCATCGGTGTGCTTAAAGATCGGATCATTACTCTGCAAATGCATGATCTTCATGAATCGGACAAGCAGGGACATGATGTACCATGGGGAACTGGTGTTTCCAAATTTGAAGAAGTGTTGAATGAAATTCACCGTTTGGGGATAACGCCAACGATGTTCGGCCTCGAGTATTCCTATAACTGGCTGGAATCCATGCCGGAGATCAGGAAGTGCATTGAGTTTTTCAACAAGATCAGCCTTGGTCTAAAATAAATTGCCGGGTTGGTTCGAAGATACTCCTTGCAGTGTGATGCAAATATAATTTTACATGTTTCATGTGTAGTGCATAAGAGAAGGGGAAAAGGGGAAATCATGCAGAAAGAAAAAGAGTTGAGCAGACGATCGGTTTTAAAGGGGCTTGGTGCGGGGGTAATCAGCGTGCCGTGGATTGTGCCTGGTTCGACACGTGGTGCCAATGGCGTTGTCGCTCCGAGCAACAGGCTGAATGTCGGTTTGATCGGTCGCGGCTGCATGGGGAGCGGGCATCTCAACAGGCTGGTGGGCGATCCATCCCTACAGGTCATGGCAGTTTGCGATGTTGATAAATCCCGCCGCGATGATGGAAAACAGTTGGTTGAGAGTATATATGCATCACGCAAGGAGGTTGGGAATTATAAGGGTTGTGCCTCTTACAATGATTTCAGGGAACTGATTGCCAGGCCAGATATTGATGCAGTGGTGATTGCCACGGCAGATCACTGGCATACGCTGGCTTCCATTGAGGCGGCGAAGGCGGGGAAAGATGTTTACTGCGAAAAACCTGTTTCCCTTACGATTGAAGAAGGCCGGCGCCTTGTGGATACCATGCGCAGATATGGGCGGATATTCCAGACAGGGACACAGTACAGGTCGATCCCAACGATTCGCCGGATCGTAAGTTTCATAAGGGCCGGAGGCCTGGGCAAGATCCAGGCAGTTTTTATTATGTGGGGTTGGGTCGGGGTTCCTGGAATGGGGAACTTTCGTTTTCCTCGGAACCCTGTATTGCCTGCGGAGCCGGTTCCGGAAGGATTGGACTGGAATATGTGGGTAGGTCCGGCACCGTGGCGACCTTACAATAGTCAATACCACAGGAATCCGATACCAGGCGTTGTGCCATGGAATTTCTGTGAGGATTTTGGTGCAGGTCCATCCACGTCATATCATTCTCATGCAGCGGATGTTATTCAATATGCTATCGGGATGGAGGAAAGCGGTCCTGTAGAGATTATACATCCATCTTCCGGTCAATATCCGCACCTGACCTGCAGGTATGCAAATGGAGTGCTGGTTCACCACGTTGATAACTATAGCCAGGTAAAGTCGGTTTACAAGGCGGTGCCGGACAGTGCGCAATTGACCGGGAATTTCGGCGGAGTGTTTGTCGGTGAGCGCGGGTGGATAACAACCATGTCTGCCGGCGGACCGGTAGAGGGCGGTCCGGAAAGCGTTTTGCAGGAAGCTCTATCGGGAAGCAGGGACGTGAACATAGGGGCCAATGACCATCACGCAAAATGGTTTGAAGGCATACGCACAAGAAGCAAGCCGAGTGCGCATGAGGAGATTGGGCATCGGGCAGCATCACTGGGCCATCTTGTTGCGATATCCTTCAGGGTGGGGCGATCATTGAAATGGGATCCGGTAAAAGAAGAGTTTGTCGGTGATGAAGAAGCCAACAGACTAAGATCCAGGGCTATGCGAGAACCATGGCGCATATAGTGCTCAGCACTTTTCGCTTTTTCTCGAGGATATAAGGTGATGTATCGTTTTGGGATTCAAGTCCCTTAGAGTGTATACTACCTTGTCGGCATATTGAGCAAGTATCCCTTCGGTGGTAGTACCCGTCAGTGCAATGGTGGTCATGCCTGCGGTACGGCCTGCCTGTAATCCATAAATTGAGTCCTCTATTATTGTACAGTTTTCAGGTTGGACGCCGAGTCGTGAGGCACAGCGGAGAAACGGATCGGGGTGCGGCTTTGTATGTTTAGCTTCATCAGCTGAAATTGTGGCACTGATACAGTGGGCATTGGTAAGGTGCTTCAGCAGGCAATCTACATTACCGCGCGGCCCGGATGATGCAACTCCGATGGCAAAGCCTGATTCGTAAAGGCTCTTTATCAGATCGCCGGCGCCGTCAATTTCGGGAAAGTTTTCTTCAATTATCTCGCGGTAACGAAGTTCTTTCTGTTCGTACCACTCCTGGATTTCGGTCTCGCTTAGAGGCCGAGTGCTGAGGGCTTCAGCAAAAGCACGGAAAGAACGCCCGAATAACCTGGCAAAATTTTCCCGTGTGACAGGAAAGTCGCGGATTCGACATGTGTCAGCCCATGAAACATAATGGGGTTCGTAGCTGTCTACGAGGACTCCGTCCATGTCGAATATTACCGCATATTGATCATCATTTTTCATAAAGTATTGACGTATTCGCTCTCAAAAGCACGGGAAATTACAGGAAGCAATGGAAAAGAGCAACCGGCTAATTGTACTTTATATAGGCGGATATTGTGGATATAAAGTCGGACAACTGTGTGAGATTACGGTAAGAGTATTTCAAAAGGAATTGAAAGAAGGAATATAGTGGGTAATGAGAAGAATGAACATGCTGGCTGTACTGATTGGTTTATTCCCGGTTACTTGCTCTATTGCCCAAACGAGTGACATACCTGCTGATGTTGGATCCTTGTCGGGGAGGTGGCTAGGAATAGCATGTTTTTGTGGCTATGTGACTCACAACGAGTTTAAAATTAAAGAAGACGACGGCAAATTAACTGTGCATGGTTATTATGCAATTGCGATGTCGGAAAAAGAAATTCGTGGCGCGGTTGCGAAGAAACTGAATAATGATGATGTTCAGCCGTTTGCCATGCTTGTGTTTCAGGACTACGAAGTGTGGAAGTCCGGCAGTTCCATAATGTTTAAGGGAGGGAAGGGCAGAGTTGTTTTTAGCGGGTCGGAAGAGTCTGGGAAGTGGATGCCGGATACTTATGAGGGCAGGCTTGTGCAACCTGGAATGGCGGTTGGTGTGATAAAATACCTTGGGGTGTGTTCTAATACCACGAGGCCGAAGGATGGCGTATTTTATTTTTACAGGGAAGACATGTTTGCCAAGCCGCCAGCCTTGAGTCTTGAAAAGGGGAAAGTCCATCAGTTGACCTGTCTTGATGGAACTGCCTATCATTACAGCTGTTATGTCCCAGAGAAGTATGATCCGGTCTTGCCTGCGCCTGTCCTGATAAATAAAGATCCTTCCGGAAATGGCAAACCTCTTTCTCTAAAAATGGCGGATGAATTGGGGTGGATAATGGTGGGGTTGACGGAGTCACGTAATGATGCTGTGGACAGTACGGAAAATTGTGTTGCAGTTATATTTGATCTCAAAAGAAGGTTTAATATACATCCGCACAGGCTTTACTTTTCCGGACTGTCTGGGCGTGCCCGTCAGTCAGCATGGGAATCGATAGGTTTCCCCGATGAGTGTGCGGGTGTAATTTGCATAGGAGCGGGCTTTTCGCAGTATGGTTCTGGTGAAAAACGGGGTGAGTACAAGTTTCCGCCCTTGAATATTCCTGTTTTCTTTCTGGTTGGCAAGACTGATATGAATCATAATGAGGTTGTTGGCTATCTTGCTCCTGCGGAAAAGAAAAGGGGCCGTATGATCAATGTGCAGGTTCATCCCGGAGGACATGACTGGGGGAGGCCTGAGGATCATACCTTGGCGATCAGATGGCTTGATGGGCTGTGGAAGGAACATTAGAATTGTCAAATAGTCTGAATGGAGAATCATGAAGAAGAAATACAGGTTTGGAATAATCGGATGCGGAATGATTTCTGATTTTCATGCCGCTGCAATCAGGGATATACCTGGTGCGGAGCTGGTGGCTGTTGTGGACAGGAATCAGGAGAAGGCAATGCATCTTGGCGATGCTAACCGCTGTAAGTGGTATACCGATATAAAGAAATTTTGTGAACATGACATGGATATTGTGACCGTCTGTACGCCGAGTGGTCTGCACAAGGAGCCGGCAATTGCTGCGATAAGGGCCGGCAAACATGTGATCGTAGAAAAGCCGCTTGATGTCACGCTGGAACGGTGTGATTCCATCATAGAGGCTGCAACCAAGGCCGGTGTAACGCTGGCCACTATATTTCCGTCAAGATGGAGTGAGTGTAACCAACTGATGAAACAGGCCATCAAAAGTAAATGGTTCGGTCGTCTGACTTTGGGGGATACATACGTGAAGTGGTGGCGTACACAGGAATATTATGATTCGGGTGCCTGGAGAGGAACCTGGAAAATGGATGGCGGCGGTGCGCTGATGAATCAGTCCATCCACAATATTGATCTCATACAGTGGTTTATGGGCGGTGTCGAATCCGTTATGGCTATGAGCGGTCTTCTTGTTCACAAGCGGATTGAAGTTGAGGATACTGCCGTGGCGGTTCTCAAATTCAAGAATGGCGCCCTTGGCGTAATAGAAGGATCAACATCCGCTTATCCTGGTTTATTGAAGAAAATTGAAATTCACGGGAATCGAGGAACTGTGATTGTTGAACAGGATAATATTGTTTTCTGGAAGTTTGCCGGGTCCACACCTCTGGACAAGAAGGTTGGAGAAATGATGTCTAGAAGGAAAACCGGTACGGGAGGAGCATCGGACCCAAAGGCTATCAGTTATGTGGGCCATCGTAAACAATTTGAGGATTTTATAACAGCAATTGAGAAGAAGCGAAAGCCACTGGTTGATGGAGAAGAAGGAAGGAAATCTGTTGAGATTATTCTGGCTATTTACAAGTCGGCTAAGACTGGCAAGCTGGTGAGACTGGGATAATTGGTTTACGGTTAGAAACAGGAAAGCCCTGCGCTGATCCCTGTGCCGGGCTTACAGTTCCTGAAGACTGTTATTTGCCAACAAATTGTCCGTCTTTGAATGTGCCTTTGACTACAGTTCCGCTCTTGTATGTGAATACTCCTGCACCATTCATTTGATCATTGTTGAACTCGCCCTCGTATGTGTCTCCATTAGCGAATGTGAGCTTGCCTTTACCGTTCATCATATCGTTAGCAAATTCTCCAATGTACTTGCTTCCGTCAGAATATTTATAGGTGCCTTTGCCGCACATCTTCCCGGCTTTAAAATCTCCTGTATAAGAGGATGAATCCTGGTATTTCATCACGCCGTAACCATCCATCATGTTGTTCTTGATTCCGCCTTCATAAACATCACCGTTGGGCCACTTGTATGTTATTCTGCCGTTATTATTGTCGCCCTTGTAGCTGTAAACACCAGGAACGCCTTTCTTTGAGGATGAGATGGCGCAACCGAACATTGAAATGGCGAAAAACGTAATAACCATCAACCTGAAAAAATTCATTACAACCTCCATTTATTAAAGAAACTGGACGAATACTAATAGATGCCATTATTGTTGTACATAATAAAGAGGAGCCCTGCTGCATACAGGTATAGTATGCAATAATAGAGGTGCCTGTATATTGATTGTGCCATGTTGGAATAACAGTTGCAATATCAGGGCTAATACAATCGTTATATCTGTGTAGAGCACGATTTACATAAAGGAGAAAAGCAAATGCATCGGAATAACACTGCTTTTATGCTGACACTGTTGGTTGGAATGTTTATTGCATCTGATTGTTTTGCGCAGAAATTAGTGAAAAACAAGCCGAAGCATGATGCATTAATAATGTCTGGGATCGTCAAGCTTGTTAAAGACAAAGACGGCAATGTTTGCGGGATAAACATGACTGCGCAGGATGGGACAATTTACAAGGTTACAACAAATGATGCTGCCAAAACTCTTAATGATAAGGATGGTCAGTCGGTTGATCTCTCGGGATGTGTAGAGGAAATGGATGGCCAGAAGTGGTTTACAATAGCGTCGGAAAAGTCCAAGGCGAAGGGGCAGAAAGGCGAAAACAAGGGCAAGAGAAGGAATAAGTAGAAAAGTTGTCAGCGCCATTCATGTTTTGGATATTTTCGCTGGAGTTCCTGTTTTATGCGGGGGTAGTGATCACGCCAGAATCCTGGCATGTCCTTTGTTATCTGAACAGGTCTCTGGCTGGGGGCAAGTATATGGATCAGCACGGGAACTTTTTTCATAGCAATGTAGATGGATTCTTTAACGCCGTAGAGTTTCTGGATTGTCTGGGCGATATATGGTTCAGCCCCTGTTTTGTAAACAACCTTGACGATATTTCCGTTTTTCAGAGTTATGCGTTCCGGTGCGTGTTTATTCAGCAGCGTGAATAGGTCACTGGACATCCAGTTCTTAAGAATTGGAAGTATAGGTTTATCTTTTACGTCTTTTATACTGAATGATCCGATGCACGCTCTTGATATTACAGATTCTTTTTCTTGCTCACCGAATGGTTTAATCCCCAGTTCAGGGCAGCTTCCTGCTATAAGGTTGATCCTGGCTACCAGTTGCTCAACTTCGTGGTCCCACCCTTTAAGTGTTACATGGCCGGTAAGTATTTCTTTTGCCAGTAATTCAGCAGCCGCTTCAGGAAGAGGTTGACCTCCGGTTTTTCTCTCGATGACAAGATCCCTGAAAAGTATTCTTTTTTCCCCAATAACCCTCTTGGATTGCGGGTCAAGGACAGCCTCGTATTTTTCTGTAAAGTCTGATGGAAACAGTTCTTTCAGCCATTCCTGTTTAACTAAGGTGGCGAGCCGGAGTATGACAGTGGAGTCACCACTGTGCCGGCCTATTTCGCTGACGTCACAGGCAACGAGCAGGCGGCCTGAGTTGACTGAACTTTCCTTGGCAAGATCTCCGCGTCTTTTATGGACGAGTTCACAGCGTCGGCTCCCTTCGTTGATCCTGCATGCAACGTGGTCAGAGAACCCAAGTAATATACATTTTGCTATTGTATCGTGGCTTGCCCCGCTTTCATTCGTATCAAGTCCCTCGCGCTCTGCAATCTTTATGAAGTAGTCCTGAAGTTTGGCCACGGTTCTGGCTGTTACAGCATGGATGCCAACTTCCCGGCAGGCTGAAAGGTCGAAATCCTGTCGGTATGCGTATTCCCAGGCGTTTGCCAGGGTTAGGAAGTCGGAGTCTGGGCTGTCTTCGATACGTCGGTCACGTTTTTCTGAGACAATTTTATCCCTGGTTGTGAGCAGGATATTCCTTTCCTGTGTCATGGCTGCAACAAGTGCTATTGAAGGAATGCATCCATAGTCACCTGCGGCAATCAACATCCGGGCATAGCGCGGATGCACGGGGAAAGCTGATAGTTTCATGCCGAGCGGTGTGATGTTTCCGGTATCATCAACTGCTCCGAGATCGGCCAGAAGTGTTTCCGCCTTTTCAATGGACTGTTGATCCGGGGGTTCAAACCAGGGAAACGATTTAATATTTTTCTCTCCCCCTGCATGCATTGCTAGGAGCGTTTCTGATAGATCTATACGTTTTATTTCCGGTGTTTCACGTTCTGGCCTCGCAGCGTGTTCACTCTGGGTCCAGAGTCGAAGACAGTTGCCAGGTGCCGTACGACCGGCACGACCAGACCTCTGATCAGCGGAAGCACGGCTGATCTTTTCTATCATCAGTGTATTGATCCCCCTGCTCGAATCGAAGTGAGCGATGCGGGCCAGTCCGCTGTCGATAACGACGGTTATGCCGTTGATTGTCAGGGATGTTTCGGCGACATTGGTTGCGACAATAATTTTTCTTCGGTCATACGAAATCATTGCAGCATCCTGACGATCGGGAGGGAGGTCTCCATAAAGTGGAAGTATCTCGCAGTGTCGTATAGTGCTGGAATTGCGGAGTGCCTGTATTGTCCTCGATATTTCATAACTGCCCGGCATGAATATCAGGACATCGCCATTGTTCTCTTTCGAGAGTATACGTTCCAGTTCCCTTGTGCACAGGTCCCAGAGTTGAGTCTTCTGAGAATCCACCTGTTTGTCGAGGTAACTGATTGCTACAGGATATTGGCGGCCTGTGCTTGATATCAGCCTGCAGGGGGCAAGGTAGCTCTCAAGGCCTGCAATATCGAGGGTGGCAGACATGACAATGATTTTCAAGTCTGGGCGTATTGTCTTCTGAATCTGCAGCGCTCGCCCCAGAGTAACATCGCTGTAGATGTGTCGTTCGTGGAACTCGTCAAAGATTATTGCATCAATATCTTCAAGGCCTGGGTCCAGCATCATCTGTCGCAGCAGAATACCCTCTGTTACAAATTTTATCTTTGTATTATGCGAAGAGCGGTCTTCGAAGCGTATCTGATAGCCCACTAAATAGCCGACCGAAGAATTCATTTCGTATGCTACTCTTTTGGCCAGCATGCGTGTTGGCAGACGTCTTGGCTGGAGCACGATAATACGTTTTTTAGCAAGACCGTGGTGGATCAGCATCTGGGGTACCTGCGTGGATTTGCCTGCACCGGTAGGTGCCTTGATAATCACGCGTTCATTTCTCGAGAGAGCCTCGACAAGCTGTTTTTCAATCTCGTATACAGGCAGAATATTTCTTTCCCCTTCTTGCATAATATTGTCAGCATGATATCATTTTTAAAACTGATAGATATGAGTTTCTTGAGTACATCCGTAATGGGGCTTG
>MHBM01000029.1:0-9765 GCA_001804885.1 Lentisphaerae bacterium RIFOXYA12_FULL_48_11 | reverse complement strand
ACATGAGGTTAAGGGATAGAAAGTATTTGATTCCTTTTGCGCTCCTTTGCTTTGCCATTACAGCTTATGATATTTCCAGCGCAGGGTTGTATGCGGTTGGCGATGTCTGTGCCAGTATTCCCTGGCTTAAAGGGCAGTACATTTCCTCGATTCTATTCGGGGTATTTCTTCTCTGGTTTGTCTCTGATTTTATAGGGAGAACTTCAAGAAAGTGGGATTATGCTTTTTCTGCCGTCTGGCTGGTTCCTCTTGTTGTTGTGATCTTTCTGCCGCAGGATTATGTGTGGACCGGTGAAGCTGCGATAAAGGATTTTTCGTTTTTCGGAATAAAGTTTGTTTATTATGAAAGTGCGACGAGGCCATTGGCAACAATAAGGGAGTTTGTCGGGGTTGTTGCTGTAGGTTATGTGATTATCTCTCTGATTAGATTCTCCAGACAGGTTGGCCGGCGTGAGTCGGGCCCTGTCCTGGTTGGAATATTTCTTTTTTGCGTGGCTGTTTTGAATGATGCCCTCATTGCGGTAGGAACGTATCATTCATTCTATCTCATGGAATGGGGATTCATGGCGCTGGTGTTTGGTGTGACCAATTCAATAAGCATATCCCATTCCCAGGTGCGAATGGACCTCGATGCTGCCGAGGTCCAGAGGAGACGGCTCGCGGGTGCTGTCAATGATGCCGGTGAGTCCATTATGATTACCGATATGAATGGCGTTATCCAGTATATCAACCCGGCTTTCGAGAGAATGACGGGATACGCTGCAGGTGAGTGTGTAGGTCAGAAAGCTTCAATGCTGAAGAGTGGTAAGCATGATGCCATGTTTTATAAGGACATGTGGGAGCGAATTAAATCCGGCCGTACATGGCAGGGGACGTTCATGAACAGGCGGAAGGATGGAGGACTGTTCGAGGAGGAGGCTACGATCTCGCCCATTTACGATGAACGCGGAAAGATTGTCAGTTGCGTTGCCGTAAAGAGAGATGTGACAAAGGAGCGTCACATGGAAAAGCAGATTTTGCGTTCACAGAATATGTCTGCGATTGGCCAGTTTACCCATCTTGTGGCACACGATTTCAACAATGCCTTGGCAGTGATTTTAGGTACTGCCGATATGATTCAGGTGGCTTCAGAAAAGGGCAAGTGTGAGCAAATGAGGGATTTTGCATTGCAGATAAAAGAGGCTGGGCGTGGTATTGCCAAGCTGAATGGTGCCCTGATTGCTTTTTCTAATCCGGCAAAACTGCAGATGCGGAAGTTGAGGCTGGACAGGTTGCTGATAGGCATGGAGGACCTTTTGAAGCATAGCTTAAGTCGGAATGTTTCGCTTGTCATAGATGTCAGTCAGGATCACGAACGGGTTTTAGCGGATCAATCCAGAATAGAACAATCCGTGATGCAGTTGGTGCAGAACGCTGCTGAAGCCTTGAATGATAGAGGTGCGATAACTATTTCTTTGAGAAAGGCTATGCACGCTGATGCGGCTGTTATTTCGAGACACTCCGGCCTGAATGAAGACGATCCAGATATACTGAAATTCTTGATCATTACTGTAAGAGATACCGGGTCCGGAATCAGCGAAGATGCTATTACCAGGATATTTGATCCGTTCTTTACGACAAAAACGAAGGCTCGTCATCCGGGGCTGGGTTTGTCAAATGTTTGGCAGACCATTACAGACGAGCATGGCGGATTAGTTCATGTAGAAAGCGTGCCGGGACAGGGGACCGTTTTTGAACTTTTTCTGCCGATAGCTGCGGAATCATAATGGCGACATATACATTCGCATTGTATTTCCCTGCAGATTCCGGATTGATATTTCAATGTTCTGGATGGCCTCGAATATTGAGGCAAATGTGAATTGTTCCTGGTAGCGGATCACTTTGATACTTTTTACCTTCAGAATGTTGCAAGTTTCGTCCATTGCGTCGTCCCAGTAGCCGATACGGTCTATGAGTTTGTTTTCTAGAGCTTCCGATGCTGTTAGAATACGGCCGTCGGCTATCTTTTTTACATCATCTTCTGGCATCGATCTTCCCTCTGAAACCACCTGCACAAATCTTTTATACATATCGTCAATGGTGAATTGGAGAAGTTTCTGCTGCTCGTCTGTCAGGTCTTTCAGCGGGTTTAGCATGTCCTTGTTTTTGCCGGAAGTGATGGAAATACTCTTGATGCCGTATCGGTCGCCAAATCCCTTGAAGTTCAGTGTCGAAATAAGGACACCTATTGATCCGGTTATCGTGGTCGGATGGGCTATGATGTAGTCGGCTGCGGATGCAACATAGTACCCACCTGATGCCGCAATGTCTCCGAAAAGAGCTATTACCTTTCTGGATGGGTCAGTTTTTTTGAATTTCTTGAGCTCATTGTAGATGATATCGCTGGCAGTAATTCCACCGCCAGGACTGTCGACCACCAGAATTATCCCTTTGATATTTTTATCCTGCGTAGCGGTTCGAATCATTCGCAGAGCGGTCTCGACCGGATCCCTTGCGACTGAAAATATGGAGCCCTGCTTTCCCTGCATGATAACCCCGGTTATGTCTATCCGGGCGACCTTTGTATCTCCTTGCCCGTAGGACCATATTTCGTGCATCCCCGGAAATTCGTCGATACCGTGTCGTTCAATGTTAAGTATACCGGAACGACCTGAGGTTTCATTTGAAACCTTTGTCATAATTGCCCATAACAGGACCAGTACAACTGGTACGCATATCGCCCATATCCATGTTTTGCTTTTAGGTTTAGGTCTGGCTATGTGAGGAATCGGTGGTGGCGTTAAGATGTTTACGTTCAGTTCAGTCATGGTATAAATCTCCTGTTTTTCTATATTTTGTATGCTGACAATGCCGAGGGTATTTGTCAATGGCTGGTTGTAATAGTCTCTAAAACACTGTCAAATACGTGAAATTCTAGATGTGTCTATCCGTAATATGTTGGAGTCTTTACAGTTATAAAATGTTATAATCCCGATGGTAAATGATTTTTTCATGCAATAAAGTTCTTTTCTTTTCGTTTCTGAACTATAGTGATGTTATTTAATTCAAACACAAACAAAAGAGGAGGTAGTAAAATGAGGGTAGTTGTAGCAGTATTAATGACGGTGTTTTTGAGTTTCGGAACGGTATTCAGCTTGTTTGCTGCAGATGGGGATGGGCAACGTGGAAAAGGGCCGATGAATGGCGAAATGCTGAAGAAATTTGATAAAGACGGCGATGGCAAGCTGAGTGATGAAGAAAAGACGGCAGCTAAAGCGGCATGGGATAAGCAGATGCTTGAGAAGTTTGACAAGGATAAGGATGGTAAGTTGAGTGATGAGGAAAAGGAAGCTGCAAAAAACGCTCGTAAGGACGAGATGAAAAAGAAAATGCTTGAGAAGTTTGACAAGGACAAAGATGGTAAGTTGAGTGATGAGGAAAAGGCCGAGATGAAGAAGTTCATGGAACAGCACAAGGCTAAGGGTAAGGGCTGAGAAGAAAACTAAAAATAAAGTATAAATTTATTAGAAATTAAGTTCGAAGAGGTCCCCGCTTGTTTGTGGCGGGGACTTTTTTTATGGACACATCACCAAGCATTATCGCATGCCTTGAATCCGGTGTTGATAATGGTATGATTGGCGATCATGAATAGAGAAGACTGGCGTTTTGAACGTTGTATCCGGCTGTTTGGCGTGTCTGCCATGAAGAAGTTGGCGGAGAGTCATGTGGCTGTTTTCGGGCTTGGCGGGATAGGCAGCTATGCTGTTGAAGGCTTGGCCAGAAGCGGCGTTGGGCGCCTGACTCTTGTTGATTATGACAATGTCTGTGTGACTAACATCAACCGGCAGCTCCCCGCTCTAGGCGAGACGATAGGCCAGTCAAAGGTAGAGTTAATGGCGTCTCATGTCCGCCGGATCAATCCTGATATCAGCGTCGATGGTTTTAAAGAGTTTTATAACAAGGAAACTTCGTCCAGACTGCTGGGAGGCAGGCCGGATATTGTCATTGACTGTATTGACAATGTGACAGCCAAAATGCATCTGGTGGCGACATGTATTGAGGAGAAAATTCCGATTGTTGTGACTCTTGGTGCCGGGGCCAAGTTGGATCCTACGAGGGTACGTGTTGTGCCATTGATTGAAACTCATACGGATCCTTTGGGGAGGGCCCTTCGCAAGCACATTCGGAGGAAACATGATGTCAGTGAGAAGCAACTTTCCGACGTAATAGCCGTATTTTCTGATGAGCCGGTCATCAATCCTCATACTGAACATGGAGGCGTTGTCTGTGGAGTTAATTGTGTTTGTAATGGTGGTGATAATAATGTGCATTCGTGCAGGAAAAAACACTTGATATACGGGACAGCAGTGTTTGTTACGTCTGTTTTTGGCATGGCGGCGGCCAGTTCGGCAGTCCGACTACTTCTCGATAAGAGCCCCTTTTCCAGAAAGCTGGAATGTGATGTATGTGGTAATATTTTCGATCCGACCAAAAGCATCAAAGAAAAGAAAAAGCAGAATTTTGGACATTAACTTCACCAAGATGCCCCAAGGTTTGAAACAGTGAGTGCCATTATCAGGTTTTATTTTTCGGTGTACACTTTTGCAGCACAATCGCGGAACGGCACGGAAGGTAAACTTTGATACAAAGACGCGGAACATTTTCTATCCGGTCAGGATGAGAGAAGAATGTCTGCTCCGGCGAGAGGCGATTCTGACCCCCAAATTTTGATTCGTCTGTGTCGAGAATCAGCTTGTATTCCCCGGGAGAGACTTCAAGGGCGTAATCCGTATATGAACGAGATGGGTCAAAATTAAAAAGGAACAGGTGATCTGCTCGTTCAAAGACAAGTATTTTATTGTCTTCATGGACATAGACGAATTGTGGTTTTGATGCAAAGATGGTTTTTGACCTGCCTATTATTTCCAGCATTGCCCTGTCGAAATCGGCAAGATAGTGATACTTGAGGCCTTGGTCGTCGCGCAGGTGCCATTGTCGTTTGGCATATTTGTATGACCAGCCATTTCCTTCTCTCGGGAAGTCAACCCATTCAGGATGGCCGTATTCATTACCCATGAAATTCAAGTATCCGTGACCTGCTGTTGCAAGGGTGGCAAGCCTCATCATCTTGTGTAATGCTATGCCTCGATCGATATATGCATTCTTGTCCGAAATGCGCATGTCTGTGTACATGGCGGCGTCGATGAGCTGGAAAATCATTGTTTTGCTGCCGACGATTGCCTGGTCATGACATTCAACATAGCTTATTGTTTTTTCATCTGAACGCCTGTTGGTCAGTTCGTGCCATAATGAACCCATATGCCATTTCTCGTCGGGTACTTTTTCTGCGAGTTTGAACCAGCAGTCGGCAATTCCCATGGCAAGCCTGTAGTTGAATGCGGAGCCACAGTCTTTTCTTGGTGCGGCGAGTCCCGGCATTCCACTGACATCCTCGGCTATAGTTATTGCCGTTGGTTTGACCTTGTGGATTACCTCGTTAGCGAGGGCCAGATATGCCAGTGCATCGTTGTCGACAGAAGTATCAAAGTACTGGTCATATGAGGTGAAAACAGTACCGAGTCCGTGGTGATGGTAGAGCATGCTGGTAACGCCGTCAAAGCGAGCTCCGTCGATGTGATACTCGTCCAGCCAGAAACGGCAGTTTGAGAGGAGGAAATGCAGTACTTCCGGCTTGCTATAATCAAAACAACGGGAATGCCAGGCGGAATGGAGTCCGCGCGGTCCATCATGGAAGTACTGATATGGTGTGCCATCGAATCTGGAAAGACCTTCGATTTCGTTGCTTACGGCATGTGAGTGAACCAGATCCATTATTACCGCTATACCGTAACCATGAGCTTCATCTATGAGCGCCTTGAGTTCTTCTGGAGTCCCGAACCGTGACGATGCTGCAAAGAAACTGGAGATGTGGTAACCAAATGATCCATAATAAGGATGTTCCATTAATGCCATGAGCTGGATCGTGTTGTAACCGTTTTCCGCAATTCTCGGAAGTATGTTTGTTCGAAACTCATCGTATGTGCCGATACCATCACGTTCCTGGGCCATGCCGACATGTGTTTCATAAACAAGTGCTACGCGGTCACGTGTTTCCGGGTCTGGATGTTTCCATACGTATGGTTTCTGAGGATGCCACACCTGTGCGTTGAATATTTTTGTTACTTCATCCTGAACAACGCGTCGAGCATAAGCGGGAATGCGGTCTCCTTCTCCGCCCGGCCAGCGGATATAGAGGCGATAAAGGTCACCATGGTTGAGAACGTTTTCAGGGATCTCGGCAAACCATACATTTTGATCACCTTTTTTGAGGGGAATACCCTGTTCTTTATTCCAATTACAAAATCCACCAATAATGCTGATAGCAGATGCATTTGGAGCCCATTCCCTGAATACACAACCTTGCTCTTTATGGTGAAGTCCGAAAAATTCATGTCCGCTTGAGAAATCGGCAAGATTCATATTGCCATTTGTAAGGCGTTTCTCAATCGCATTGGCGTATTGTTGTCTCTGGTGCAAAAGATGCAGGTATGGCTTGAGATATGGATCGTCAAACAATCTTGTCTGGGGCAGAGTAATAACCTTCATGGTTCTAATCTATAGTGAGATTGGGTCTGTTATCAATCGTAAAGCTGATGGGTTTGTGAATTAGTGGATGTAAGGGTCATCCGCCTATGGAATATTCCCTGTAAATGACCCCCAATAGGGGGAGAATCATCCTGAAATCCTGATCGACATCAATTGCAACTATCCACTTGGTTTGGTGTTGAGCAATCTGTGCGACAGGATGGTTGTGTCCTTCAAGTTCAAAAATGCCGCCGAATACGGGGATTCTAATTGTTAATCGTGGCTGGCCTTTAATACTGATGAAGTAATTCTGAGGTATAATGCCTATCTGCCCTATTGATGCTATTGGATTGTTCTCTTGCAATACTGTATGGGTTGGAAATACAAATGTATGATCCTGTTTGGTTACCATGATTTCTTTCATTGAACCGTCAAGAATTTTATATGATTTACCCATTGGCGCAAATATTTGTGATTGTATATGATACAACACTGTGCCGTCTTCCTGTTGAACCAACATGTCGTTCGCCAGCCCGCCTAGGCGGGGGTAAATCAGATATGCCTGCTGTTGCTTTTCTTCCATAAACACAACCCTCAAAAATTAGTTTCATTATATATTAACATGACTCGAAAATACAGTATGAATAGTTTGCTGGACAGCGGCAGCCAATAATTGATAACCACACTTGTCATGAATTCCGTTCCTGGGCTCAAGGCCTTGTCCATACGAGGTAATCTTATTGATCCTCCGCTTTTCTGCGCGCCAATGGCAGCCATTACGCACAGTGCTTTCAGACGTCTTTTGTCCGACTTTGGCGGATATGGGGCGCTTTTCACCGAGATGCTTTCTGCCAAAATGATACTTCATGAGAATGTTCTCAATTCGCCATGGCTTAGGCGTAGACCTGAAGAAGGGAAGGTTTTTTACCAATTAATGGTTATGGATACTGTTCGACTACCGGAAATAATGGAGAGATTGGCGTTGCTCAAGCCAGACGGACTGGATCTCAATATCGCGTGTGCAGCTCATACTGTCATGCGGCAGGGAGGTGGTGCGGACCTTTATTATGATATGGTTCGCCTTCGTGAGATTCTCGGCGTTATGCGAAGAAATTATGGCGGATGTTTTACTGTTAAAATCAGATTGGGCAACGAGATTAATGACTGGTTTGAGAAACTTGTTGAACGCATTCGCCTGTTTGAGGATGAGGGTGTTGATGCGCTCATCATCCACCCCCGGTTTTATGAAGAGAAATTCCGACGATCAGCCAGGCATTCCCTGTATGCGGAACTTGCTGAGAGAACTCGTCTGCCTATCATTGCGAGCGGTGATATTTCCGGTTATGACAGCTATAGCGGGAATTATGCTTCGCTAGAGCCTGTTAGCGGAATCATGATCGGGCGGATAGCTGCAGCATGTCCCTGGATTTTTGCCGCATGGCACAATCCAGAGCTTAAGGTTGATCGTGCAGAAGTATGGTTCCGTCTGTGTGATTATATTGCAGGTGATTTTACGCCGGAACAGGCTTTGATAAGGGTAAAGATTATTGCACCTTATTTTGGTCGTAATTTTGTCTTTGGTCATGAGTTCTTTAAGAGAATTCAGTCATCCTCCGACTTTGAAACTGCACGTCAACGTGCACATAATTTCTTTCAGGCTTCACCCGAGCTGGCAAAGCGAGTCAGCATAGACGGAATTTAACTTGATACCGGCGGGTTAAGGAAGCACTCTTACTGAAGTGTTATTGATGAAGACCATCAAGAAAACCGATATCTTTAGCGAGCTTAGCGAATGTCGCCACATGCTATGTCTTTTGTTCCGTGAATACAGTGTTATTGTAAGGGTTTTTGACAAGGATTCGGCATTTTATAGTCGGTTCAGGAAACTCAGGCACAGAGTAGGTCTTGTCTTGTTCAAGTATTCAGAGGCGGATCACAGTATAGACAGAAAGAAGGCGGGTAAGTCGTGGTGGTTGACGGAAGCATATATGCCATTGCAGCTCGAGCTCGACATGCGTGAAGATGCACATTCTCTTCTGGTGTACAAGGAAACGCTGTGTTCTCTGCTGAAAGATATTTATGAGAATCTCGACAGGAGTCTGAACGAATTAGACCGCCGAGGAGTTCAAATTTTCGGTCACGCGGGCAGGATTACACGGGATACAGTGAGGCATGAAGTTTATTGTTTTCTTGAGAATGTGCGCATGAAACCGAAAACAAAACGGGCATGGGAAATACAGGCAGGGCTTACAGTTGTTCCCGGAGGCAGGAACTGATCAATCCGTCCTTGTGGGAGATAATCGATTTCTCATCGGGATTATGAGTGTCACCTTGTTTCTATTGATCTGGCATGTGATCATACGTCAATAATCGGTCCTTTGCCTGGAGGTGGTTCGTTCCCATTAGTGAAGGGTGGCTGGTCCTCGTTTGTGGTAACCTTTGTGGTTTCTTTCCTGTTGTAACCGAGGAACATGCTTACGATGCTTATAACCAGGCTGGCCCCTACTGCAGGCCAGAAGCCGGAAACATGGAATCCTTCGACAAGCCAGGCGGTCATACGGAGCATAAGTGCGTTTATAACAAGAAGAAATAAGCCGAATGTCATGATAATAAATGGAATAGAAACAAGTTGCATGACTGGCTTTACCAGGGAATTCAGTATGCCAAGTACAAGTGCGGCAATCAGCAGACTCTGTGCGTTGTCATAACTGACTCCCGGCACGATTGCTGATGCAACCCAAACTGCGATCATCTGTATAATCCATCGTATAAGAACGTTTCTCATGACATTTGATTCTAATTAATGTGTTCGTTAATGATCTGCAACTGACGGTGTAGATCGGATATCTCTCTCTGCCAGAAGCTATCGCTGCCCCATTCGGGGTATGTGGCTTTGAACTTATAATCATTTACCTGCCTGCTGCACCAGGCCAGATAATAGATAATGCGCATGGCCCGCAGGGGTTCAATCAGGCGGATGCTTCGGTCGTCGAATTCCCTGAATTGTTCGTAACCTTTCAGTATCAGGTCGAGTTCGTTGCGACATTTGTCGGCTACATCCGGCAATAACAACCATAAGTCTTGTACGGGAGGACCAATCATCATGTCATCAAAGTCAATAATCATGATCCCTTCGCCGGGCCTGTCCAGAAGGTTGCCGCAATGACAGTCGCCGTGAATTCTCATGAATTCAACATCATC
>MHBM01000028.1 GCA_001804885.1 Lentisphaerae bacterium RIFOXYA12_FULL_48_11 | reverse complement strand
CTCAGCCTGTAGTTTCAGTCAATGCAAATGCGGCAACCATTTCCACCGTGATCACCGGCAACCAGGGGTTTGTGAAATCAGGGTCTGGTACATTGTTCCTCGCCGGGACCAATACGTACCTGGGCACAACGAGACTAAACGCAGGAATTCTGCACATTACGAACGACACTAACCTCGGCAGTGCAAATGCAGGACTGGTATTTAATGGAGGCACACTTAGGACAACAAGCGATGTTACCATCAACAGGGGCATCACATTCCTCGCTAATGCCGTGATCAGCAATGAACTCGCAACTACACTTGCCATGACCAATGCCATAACAGGTGGGTTCAATCTGACTAAAACTGGCGCTGGCACACTGGTTCTGTCAGGATCCAACACATACAGCGGCACAACAATGCTTCTGGGTGGCGAGATGAGCCTCGTCAACAACGGCTATATGACCGGTACTCTCAGAGTCTGGAGCAATGCTACATTCAGCATCAAGAATAATGCTTATGCAACATTCTCAAGCCTGTTTCTGGGTGAAAACACTGGCAGCACCGGCAACTTGAATCATGTCAACGGCACAATTACGGTTAGCGGTCATATTCGTGTCGGGCATTACCCCAACGAAACCAGCACTTATATCATGAACGGCGGGACGTTGAGAATAACAAGCACGACCGGAACAAATCCATTTGGAACAGGGGAACAGGGCAGCGGTGTAATGTACCTGGGTATTGATGGGACAGGTATATTTATCCAGAACGGAGGCGATGTCATCATTCCAGCCCTGGTACTGGACAATCGTTATAATCAAGGGCCAACAGCAGGAACAGACACTTATACTTTAAATGGCGGAACTCTTACTCTCGGCTCGTGGGGCATCCAGGGACAAGCCGGCACGCTGGTTAATTTTGGTGGCGGAACGGTTAAAGCCAGCACAAATTGGACAGGTTCAACAGCAATGGCCCTGCAAACCGGCGCAGGTGGAAATACAATCTTCGATACAACGGGCGGCAACATAACTTTATCCGGCACGATTTCCGGCACCGGCGGATTAACCAAAATCAGTACCGGCACATTGACTCTTTCCGGTTACAACACATACAGCGGAACCATGATAATCAGCAACGGTACTCTCGCTATAACGGGCGTTGATGGTTCGGCTGGAGGCAGTACAAACATCATAGTAGAAAAAGACGCCCTGCTTTCAATTGATACTTTGTCAGGTAACGCTATAGGCGATACAGCCAGACTGGTCATTAATTCAGATGCAACTACAACCGGCAGGGTCTACCTTGCCAGTCACATCAGGAAAACCGTCGGCAGTATCTATTTTGGAGCCACACCTGCTGGCGCAGGCACATGGGGTTCATCAGCCAGCACTGCCGATAACAAAAACGATGACTATTTTACCGGCACCGGAATATTGAGGATTGGCACTTATGGCGCTGACGGTTCCTGGTCAAACGATATCAACGGGGCCTGGAGTGTGGCAGGCAACTGGACAAACAGCATAATTCCATTCGGCGATAGCAAGACTGCTTACTTTACCAATGCGATAACAGCAGACCGTATGGTTACCCAGGACTCCAACTCCGTAATCATTGGCAGCATGACTTTCAACGCACCCGGATCAATGTTTAACTGGACATTAACCGGTAATCCAATAGAGCTGGCAAATTACAGCCAACCAGTGATCTCTGTACTTACAAACACCGCCACTATTTCAACGGTGATCACCGGCATACAGGGATTTGTTAAATCAGGTCCCGGCACACTGATTCTTGCAGGAACCAACACTTATACCGGCTCAACAAGAATAAACGCCGGAATCCTGTACGTCACGAATGATGATGCCCTCGGCCAGGCAGGCGCCGGTATAACATTCAATGGCGGCACGTTAAGTACAACAAATGACATTACCTTCAACAACAGAACGGTCACCCTTCTCTCTGGTGGTGCTGTATTCACCAACGAGCCTGGCAGCACATTGACAATTCCAAATACAGTCGTTGTAAGCCCAAGTCCAGCCGTTGGTGGCAGCACTCTGACCAAGAACGGCGAAGGCACCTTGATTTTCAATGGCAACAGCACGATGGGCGCAGTAACACAACGACTTGGAACCCTGACACTGAACGGAGCATATAACACTCTCGGCGCTATTACTACTTATGGAGGTACCTTTACCATAGGAGGTGGCACCAACACGGTTGGATCAATAACACACAGGCTGGGAACCCTGAACTTTAACGGCGCTTCCAACAATAGTACTGCAATTACCACTTATGGCGGCGCAACAGGGACCTTGTTGAACATCAACGGCGTAACAAGCCTGGGCACAAACAACAGCATGCTGATTGGTAATGCAAACGGTGACCGCAGTGTAGTTACAATCGCTACCAATGCGCTCATGTATAAAATGTACGTTGGAAATGCTTCAGGAGCTGCTGGCGCCACTTACCAGACAGGCGGCACTGTTAATGTAGGACTCACCATAGTGAGCCAGGATGTACTTTCTATTGGAGTAAATAACGGCTATGGCTACTATCTTATTTCCGATGGTATTCTCAATGCCGGACAACTTAGCGCCAGCGCCGGCAGCGGTACCGGCAACATTGGCGTTTTCGATATATGCGGCGGTACCGTCAACGTTGTTAAAAACTCAGGTGGGTGGCTGATATCCGGTGGCTGGGGTGCGTCCAGCAAAGGCGTCATCAACATATTTGGTGGCACCTTGGCAGGTCCTGCAGCCACTCCTGTCACCTTGAGTATCTTCGCCAACAAAGCTCATGGCATGTTTAATCTTCTAGGGGCAAGTGCTGTCCTTATCGCTACCAACAATGCCAATGGCCTCAACATGATGGGTGCTGTCAACAACAGCAATTCCGTGTTCAACCTCAATGCAGGGACCCTCATTGCGTCGCGCATCTACCAGGGTTCGGCGAGCCCAGCCCAGTTTAACTTCAACGGTGGCACTCTACTGGCATGGGAAGGCGGAATGACCGTGACCATGTCCATGAATACAGGCGGGGTAGCTTACGTATACAATGGTGGTGCGATCATTAACTCCACCAACTCCACGATTGTTATATCGACTCCGTTACTCGCCCCCACCGGCTATGGCGTGACAAATATTGCGATAGCCAGTGGAGGAACCGGCTACATAGGCGCCCCATATTTGCTGGTAAGCGGCGGCAGCGGAAAAGGCGCAACAGCAATTGCACAGATAGACATCAGCCAGGCCAGTCCGACCTTCGGACAAGTCACCAACATTATTGTGACATGTCCCGGCTCTGACTATCAGCCTGGAGACGTTATCACAGTAACCCTGGCAGGAGGCGGCTGCACCATACCAGCAACAATCGGAGACATCACCCTTACTCCAAATATCGGAGGTGGTCTTACAAAGACAGGTTCAGGAACACTGCGACTTTCAGCAGGAAACAGTTATTCCGGCACGACATTAGTCAACACCGGCCTGCTTTATGCTTCGACTGTTGGGGCCCTTGGTGGCACGACAAATATTACGATAGAGGCCGGTGGCCAGGTTATAATCGATACAACAAGCACGACAATCAACAGCAGCGCATCAATAAACTTGCAAGTAGTCGGCTCAACATATGGAACGATATATCTTACCAACGGGGTTAATGAAATCGTCAGCGCTCTTTATTCCAACGGTGTAGCTCTGGCCACAGGAACCTGGGGCAGAACGGCCAGCGGATGTACTTACACCAACGATAATTTCTTCACAGGACCCGGATTGCTTACTGTTCGCACAGGATATGGCCAGTGGATACCGGATGCAGATGGTAATTGGAACACCGATGCCAATTGGACAAACAATATCGTTCCTCTGGGCAGCATGGCAACAGCCTATTTCACCAACTCAATATCCGGGCATCGATCAATTAATCAGGACATTGCCACACTGAATATCGCAAATCTGTATTTCGGGTCGCCACTGACCACGTGGAACTGGTCATTAACAAACAATATAATTAATTTCACCAATACAATAGCCACGCCAGTTGTGACGGTCACAACGAATACAGCTACCATCAGCAGTTCGCTCACCAGCGTGCAGGGTTTTACCAAAAATGGCTCCGGCACACTTAACTTGAATGGTAACACCAACTCGCTTGGCTCACTATCTGTCGGCACTGGGTCGTTGAATCTCTACGGCATTCAGAACAGCATTTCGAACGTGAACATCTCCGGCACAACAACGTTCAACGGCGAGACAAACATCATCGGGACGCTGACAGTAAGCCGAGACACCATGACTCTCAACGGCATGACAAACTATGTCACCAATGTAACGGTTTATGCTGGAACACTGACGTTCAGCGGCAAAACCAATGCCATTGGGCAGGTTTCCGTTAATAACGGCCAGATGCTATTGGCCAACGGGACAAACCTTGTTGGATTCACGACCGTTAACGGCGGAACACTCACACTTGCCGATTCGTCCACGAATGCTTTCACCAGCAACTTATACATGACCGGCGGTGGCACCAACGCGGCCAGAATGAATATCTATGGGCCAATGACGATGAACAACAACTTCAACCTGCAGATCGGCAATGCTGCAGGTAGCCGCGCCATAGCAACAATCACAACAAATAGCACAATCTGGAGGACTCAGATCGGATACAACAATAATACAGCTGCAGGTGCGTTATTCCAATCCGATGGCCTTGTACGAATCTCCAGCACAAGCAACAGTGATGATGACTTTGTTCTCGGCAGGAGCTTCATTGGGGCATATGGCTATTACAACATGAGTGGTGGCATACTTTCCAACGCTTTCATGTTCCAGGTTGGACTTGGTGGCTGCGGCGTAATGGATATGTCGGGCGGATTGGTAACCACCCCGACCAATTACCTGAACATAGGCCGAAACTACCTGGGCAGCGGCACCAACTATGGAATAGTAAATATTTCAGGCGGTACAATGTATGGCTCGTCAGTCCGTGGTATTTACATGGGTTGGGACGCCTCCACGGCAACACGCATGAGTGTTGCAATTGTTAATATCAGCGGTACAGGCACATTGTGGGGTGGCCCGGAAGGAAATACCACCCGTTACATCGAAATGATGATAAACCCACAGGTACTGCCAAACGTAAATCAAAGCATCATCAATCTGAACGGTGGAACGCTGGTTGTCAACCAGATCAGGACCACGTACAGCACAGGTTTGGCCCTGCTTGGCTTTAATGGTGGACTTTTGATGGCCAATCCTGGAACTACGCTGGGTGCTTCATTCCTGCAGAACTTGACTGCAGCATACATCTATCAAGGAGGGGCATTCATTGATTCCGGCACCAATATAATCACAATTGCACAGCCCCTGCTGGCTCCCTCTGGCTATGGAGTCAGTAGTATCGCATTCACTTCTGGAAGCGGTTATATCGGAGCACCTGTCGTCTCAATATCAGGTGGCTCAGGGATAGGTGCCACAGCGATAGCACAGATGGACTTCACTGCCGGACAGATAACCAACATCCTCGTCACAAGTGACGGATCAGGTTACCAGGCCGGTGACACCCTGACTGCAACATTGATCGGCGGAGGATGTATCATTCCCGGCACCGCAGGACCTGTAACCCTTGCTTCTAATTCATGTGGCGGCCTGATCAAAATTGGTACAGGAACGTTAAGACTCACAGGGACCAGTACCTATACAGGAACTACTATTGTAAGTAATGGCATTCTTTCCGCAGCCGGGCCTTCAGCTATAGCATCGAGCACCAGTATCGTGGTATGTGCCGGTGGGCAACTTGATATCGAGAATAAGAGCGACCTGATCAACAATACTGCGGTTGTTGACATCAGAAATGGTGGCATCATCAATCTAACCAATGGTCTTACAGAAATCGTTGGTTCCATCTATTCAAATGGCACATTACTGGCCAGCGGAATTTGGGGTGCATCCGGGAGTGGAGCTTCGAACACCAACGATGCACTTTTCACAGGTTCAGGTATGATTGCCACAATTACAGAGGGCGATGGTTCGTGGGCCAACCCTCTTAGTGGCAAATGGACCGAAACGGCAAATTGGACCAACGGAATAATTCCATACGGAGCTACAAGGACGGCATTCTTTACAAACAGTATATCTGCGGACTGTACTGTCAACCAGAACGTTTCCCTGCTGCCTCTCGGCAATCTCCTATTCGGTTCTCCAAACAGCTATAACTGGACACTCAGAAACTCCCCCATTTTCTTCACCAATGCCACCACACCGGTGATCACAGTCAACAATAACACAACAATCCTGAAAACTGTAATCAGCGGACAACAGGGATTCATCAAGGCCGGCGCAGGAACGCTGCAGATCGGCGCAATGAACGAATACACAGGCTCAACAATTATAAGTAATGGAAAACTGCAACTCGGCATGATCGGCGGCCTGATGGAAGGAAGATTGCCAGGGTCAGGACTCAACACAACATGGCCCAACCCAGCCACCAATTATGTTAAAACAACAAGAATGGCAAATACCAACGTCAAGTCGGCATCAGCATGGGGCGACTATGAGACATGGGTTTACACGGGTTACATCAATAACATTGAGACCAACGATGTCACATGGACCTTTGGAAAGAGTATCGATGATCAGGTCAGTCTTAAAATTGATGGCTACCAGATGCTTACTGCCGGCGGATGGAATCAACCCGGCATAACCAACTATACACTGACACCAGGATATCATAGTTTTGATCTCAGGTTGTATAATGGAGCTGGTGGCGCCGGCTGTGTTAATACCTTATGGTGGAATGTCAGCAACTTCGGATTCGGGTATGACCCCAACGGACGTAATGTAACAAACGTCATGTTCTTTCAGGTCATGACAGATTCCGGGAACGGTGATCTGTTTGCTGTACCATACGGAGGGCTCCCTACCAATACCGCCTTGCAGATTGCAGAGAACGGAGTCTTTGACCTCAATGGTGTTCCGCAGTCAATCGGCTCACTTTCCGACTACAGCGGCGCAGGTGGATTTGTTACAAACAGTATATCCACTATGGCCACACTGACAGTCGGTTATGAAGATACATCCACAGCCTTCTCAGGCATCATTACCGGATCCAACGCCCTGACAAAGGTTGGCAACGGAAGGTTAACACTCAGCGGCCAAAACCAATATACAGGTGACACCCGAATTAACCGCGGCATATTGGAACTGACAACTTCCGGCACAATCAAGAACAGCCAGAACATCATGATCGACGGAGGCGGACAGCTCGTCATTCGCAACACTTCCGGCGCATTGAAGGGCGCAGCAAATGTCTGGATAAGGTCCGGCAAACTCGACTTGACAAATGGCGTCAATTATTTTGTGACTCAGCTTGTCCTCGGAGAAGAAACCAAGAATGTCGGCACGTGGGGTTCATCCACCAGCAGTGCAGCCAATAAGGACGACACATACTTCAGCGGTAATGGAATCCTTACTGTTACACTTGGCAACGAACAGCAAAACAGCGGATCCTGGGCAGTCGACAGCGGCGGCAACTGGCTCAATGTATACAACTGGATGAATCTGGCAATTGCCCAAGGCATAGGCCAGACTGCATATTTTACAAACGCCATAACGGGAAATGTAACCGTTACAAATACGCACACGGCCCTCTTCCTGGAAACACTTACATTCAATTCACCATTCCCCAGTGCCCAGAACTGGACCATAACAGGCAACGCAATAACCCTCACCAACGCAACCACGACACCAGCGATAACCGTGAGCGCAGACACCACATACCTTGCCGTATTAATCGAAAGCCCTCAGGGCATCGTCAAACCTGGCAACGGAACACTGCAGATTGGAACAGGATCAACAGCCGGATGGATACCTTCAGATATTGCCGTAAGTGCTGGATCTCTTGGCTTCAGCCGTTCAGACAATGTCATATTCTCCAACCGCATAACGGTTACAAGCGGAACGGGATACAAGGATGCGGCAGGCACATTGACCCTCACCTCCCCTGGAACCAATGTACTTGCTGTCGGCGGTAATGATGCGTACACCATCCGAAACGGTAAGCTGGTGTTTGCAGGCGGACCAGATTCAGTTTCCAGAATCACAGGTGAACTGGTTATTGGAAATTCCGTAGGCACTTCAACAACTCTCGAAATAAGTAACGGCACACATACCGTTTCTGGATATATCACCCTGGGCAAAGCAACAGGCTCCGGAACTGCAACAGACATGGCCACTCTTTACGATGGCACACTTAATGTCGGCGGTATTTCACTCCTTAGCGCAGGTGCAACCAATCTAACAGCCAGATTCAGCGTAGTTGACGGAACACTGAACCTGGGCGACAGCGGATATAGCGGGTATGGATGCATGACAACTAATGGTGCAGCCACCTCAACCAGGCAGGTACTTTTATCCGGCGGAACAATAGGCGTTCTCAACAACTACGTCGGACTGCCTGTGCCAATGATCCTTACAAATAGTCCTGGCACCGGCACTGTACTCTTCAGAACATCCGGCACCAACAATGCAGCCAGACAGATGACTGTATTCGGAGGACTATCAGGAGCCGGAACTGTTGTTAAGACAGGAGGCGGAACGCTATATCTGAACGGGACAAACATCAACTATAGAGGAAGCATGGCAGCAAGTAATGGAACATTGGCACTCTCCAGCGTTGGATTCACAGGAACGGTTTCCATCGCGTCAGGAGCGACATTGATGTTACCCGGCGGTTTGCGTGGAGAATATTTCAGCTTAAGCGGTGTTAGCCCTGTAAGCATTTCCAACAACCTCGCGACGATGAACAGTCATTTTGCGCCTCTGAAAGTCTCCCTGATCTCTCACACCGGAAGCACAGGGAGTAATCTTAATTTTGGAGCCACGGGAACAAACTTCCCTGTCCCGTATAATGCCGGAGGTACTGCAGTACAAAATCTGGAAGCACGGTGGACAGGAAAATTCCTGGCAGAAACAACAGGAACTTATACGTTCGGAGTCAGTAGTGATGATGGTTGCACATTATTTGTCGATGGTACAAATGTATTCTGGAAAGGAGGAGGAGGTTACACATATCCACCAGTACAGACGTCCGGAACCATTACGCTTGATGCGGGGCTGCACGACATAGTTATCGGTTATTACCAGGGAACTGGCAGCTATGGATTGACGCTTTTCTGTGCAAAACCGGGCGGACCAACAAACATTCTGGATAACAATCTTCTCTCATACGGATACGGAACAACAATCGGATCAATCAGCGCCGAACCTGGAAGCACCCTCAATATCAGTAGTGACACTCTTATTATCAATCAAACAACCGATCAAACACTCGGATGTACCCTTATTGGCTCTGGCGGAACGATTGTCAAACAAGGAGCCGCAACGCTGACCTTTGCAGGAGCAAGTACATATACCGGCAGCATAATTATCAGTAATGGTATTATTGCAGTTACGACATCAGGGGAAGTTGGCGGTTCAAGCCTGACTCTTGAGGCAAACACCCGTTTTGTTGTCGAGAATTCATCTGGAAACGTCGTAGGAGATGACGCAGCCGTGCGTCTCAACGGCGCAGGAAGTACCGGTAAAATTTATCTGACCAATGGGGTTGCAGATGTAGTAGGCAGTCTATTCTTTGATGGCACACCCCAGGCTCTCGGAACATATGGCGCCACAGGCAGTGGCGCCACCACAATTGATGATACTCACTTCGAAGGAACAGGTATTCTTATTGTTGGTGGAACGCAGACGGGATCGTGGGACGAGGACTCTGACGGTGGATGGAATACAGCAGGAAACTGGACCGGCGACATTATACCATTTGGAAGCGGTTTCGCCTACTTCACAAACTCTATCGCTGCCAGCCGAGTGGTAGATCAAAATTATGCCAATCTTATGATAGCTGGAATGACATTCGGGTCGCCTCAGGCTTACAACTGGACCGTCACTAATTCCTCATTCAGACTGATTGGGTCAGGCGCTATTAACGTGACTACCAATACGGCGACCATAGCCTCCGCAATCACCGGAAACTCCGGTTTACTGAAAATGGGAACTGGCACACTTGTTCTCAGCGGAACCAACGATTTCACAGGCAGCCTGGTTATAACAAATGGAACGCTGAGGCTTGGATCAAACAACACATTACCAGCCACACAGGGAAATACAGTTCTCGCAAGCACTCTCGATCTGAATGGATTCTCCAATACTGTACGCAATCTTTCCGGCAACGGCACCGCAACCTGCAGCGTCGCAGGAAATTCAATAATGGTAATAAGCAACAACACCTCCACAACATTCGCCGGCTCCATCGAAAATGGAGCCGGATCAGTTTCTGTAATCAAAAAAGGAAGCGGTATTCTGACCATTTCCGGAGAAACAAAATCATATACAGGCGTTACAGACATTGCAGAGGGCACGGTTACACTCGAAGCCCTATTGAGTTCACCGGTCAACATTGGCTCCGCCGGCACGTTGACGATTCCCTTAGGATCGTCCGGACTGAGAGGCGAGTATTACAACATAACTGTTTCAAACCCCGGCACCACCAACTATTACGTATCCGTGGCAGCCCTTAACACACATCTGTCTTCATATACGCCGGCACTGATCTCATCAAGTTTAAACGCCGGACCTGAATTCAACTTTGGGAACACCGGATCAGGCTTCCCTGTCCCTTACAATTCTGGAGGGGCAAACATGGAAGTACGGTGGACGGGTCAGTTTAATGCCCCTGTTGATGGCGAATACACTTTTTATACAGCAAGCGATGATGGCAGCGTACTGTTTATTGATGGAATTCTGGTTGTTAACAACAACTTCTTCCAGGGAGTAGTTGAAAGATCAGGGACCGCAACACTTTCAGCAGGCTTACATGACATAGTGATTGCATTCTATCAGGGCGGCGGTGGCTATGGAATGTACGCCAATGTTACTATCCCGGGAGGAAGCAAACAATTGATTCCAAACTCTATGTTGTCGGTGGGCAATATGTCTATCGGATCTCTCAGCGGAGAAGCAGGAAGTTCTCTCATAATGGGTAATGTGCACCTGTCGGTTTCTCAGGCCACTGACCAGACTTTCGCGGGCATAATTAGCGGAAACGGTACCATTACAAAATCAGGAACCGCAACTCTTACTCTCAGCGGAAATAGCATTGATGGAGGCAGCATTATAGTCAACGCCGGAACACTATTCGTAAGTGGCTCGACATCACCAAGCAACACCATAGCGGTAACGAATGGAGCCACACTTGCAGGCACAGGCACAATACACGGTAATGCAATCATCGCGGCAGGCACGGAGCTATCCCCTGCCGGAAGCAATACAGCAGGCACTCTGACAATCGGCAACCTTTCCCTCTCTGATGGAGCGTACATCGCATGGGATTATTCTACTAACGACACATTTGACGTGATTACAATTACGAACCTTCTGAATGTCACAACCAGCTCGGTAGTCAATCTTAAGATGTACAATAAAAATTCTTTACCGGAACCATCTACACAACAGTTTATAATCATGACATGGCCAGCTGCCACCCCTGATCCGGACGCAAGCGTAGTCTGGAACATCGTCAAGCCTGCAGGAGCTGGAACCGAGGGCTGGGCATCACCACAGGTGACGGTTGATTCGGTGAATAATCACCTCACTCTCACCTTCCCGCAGACTGGATTCCCTGCGGTTGACAACGGCCAGGGCGCAACAAGCATTACAACGAATTCCGCCGTATTGAACGGAAATTATACGGCAACAGGCTCAACTGCAGTAGCGCACATATACTGGGGCACATTCGATGGCGGAACAAACAAGTCCAACTGGGAAAATGTTTATGTGCATGGAATAACAGGACCAGGGGCATTCTCAACACCAATCTCCAATCTTATTTATGGGCACCTGTACAGATATCGTTGTTATGCATCAAATGCCGTCGGCGAATGCTGGACATCTTTAAGCAGCAATTTCTCGGTCCAGGCGCAGACGAAAACTATTAATGGTATACGTGCTTCAATTTTTGACAACCTTGGTGGTGGCTCAGCGCCATTGCTCCTTGCTGGTTCAACGTATAACATTTCTTACACACGCGTATTTACTGGAGGAACTTCCGCTAATATTCTCGGAAAAGCTGAAACACCCCAGTATAATGTGATTCTATCCGGACAAGTTTACTCAGGCACCGACCTCGCCGGTTACACCCAGATGTTCCCCGGCTATATAACACGCGAACAGTTCTCTGCTTCATTCAGTGGTCTGCTCATACCACGAACAACAGGTTCGCATGACTTCAGATGGAACTGCGATGATTACGCAATTATGTATATTGATGTGAATAATGATGGTGTTTTCCAGTCCGGCGAGGGAAGCACAACGGGTACTGCCCCATGGTATGGGACCAATACGCAGACTCTGGTGGCCGGACAGCCGTATAATTATATTTTCATGGCCAAGGATGATGGTGGCGGAGAATCGGTCAATTTATGGGTTACCGAACCTGGCCAGCCTGAAGCAAGAGTAGATCCGAGCATTCAAGTGGGCATGTGGAAATGCTATGCTGGAAACACATTACAGACGATACCTGCAACGGTAATTACGACCACATCGGCAGTATTAAACGCCGTACTAATGGCGCCGGGCGAAGTATATGATGTCTATGCATGCTGGGGAACAAACAACGCTGGCACCAATCTCTCTGGGTGGGCAAACAGTACTCTTGTTGGATCATGGACTAATGTAACTTCGACAAACATCAGTCTTTCCCTGCCATCACTCAGCCCCGACACCACTTATTCCTACACATTCGTGGCTGTCAACGCCATAACCGCCATCTGGGCAGACATGGTTAGAAACTTCAAAACCATGGTAACCCCATCATCCTATTCTAGAAAAATGCTTATCACTTTCAATGGATACAATAAAGCAGAGACGCTTACCAACTTCCCCGTCATGATAAGTCTTGGAGAACATCTGGCCGGGTTTAATTATTTTGATTGTCAGCCTTACGGGACAGATATCCGATTCATGGATGAATCTGCATCAACAGAGCTGAATTTTGAAATCGAACAATGGAATACGAATGGAACTTCATATTTCTGGGTACAGGTACCTCAGTTCACTAATAACTGTTCAATCTGGGCTTATTGGAACAGTCCTGCCGCGAATGTTCCTCCTCCATATACCACAAACGGTTCACCATGGGTAAACGGCTACGCCGGAGTATGGCATCTAAACAGCACAAACGCTTATGGACAAATGATTGATTCAACCGCACGCGGTGGCAACGGTGTAAACACCTCTACCACATCAGAGAATGGCAAGATTGCAAATGGACGCAGGTTTAATGGCAGCGCATATATAAATGTCGGCGATGTAATGCCAGCCACTTCATATACAAAGATGGCATGGGTATACAGGACAAATTCCGCAGCAGCGGCAAACAGCATCCTTTCCGGAGGCAGCGGCGCAACAGATCATATTTTATGGATGAACGCCAATAGCGGAACCACCCTTTCTTCCGGTCACAACGGATCCTGGTACCAGACTCAAGATCCAGTTCCAATGCCAATAGACACATGGATGCTTGCAGCAGTAACTTATGATTCCGGCCTGCAGACAATGACGCTGTATAAAGATGGAACTGCCGTAAGCGAAGCCTCAGCAGTTTCAACTCACGCTAACGGTGTTGCCACCTATATTGGAGCATACGCAGCAGGCAGCCAGTTCCAAGGCAATCTTGACGAAGTGCGTATCTCTTCCGTACCTCGTTCATCAAACTGGATCTGGGCATGTTACATGAACCAGGGTAATGCCGAGTCATTCAGCACATATGAGCTTACGTTTGGGATCAAGAATCTTATGGTTTCCAACCTGACATCTGTTTCCGCAACCCCCGTGGTAACACTCTATGGAACCGGACTCACAACCTCTGTCACTCTATACTATGGAACAACCGACGGCGGGACAAATGCTGCCGCATGGAATTCCAGCAAAAATCTAGGATCCTTCGCCACCCTATCCTCTACAAACATTGCTGCAGTTCTCAGTGGATTTAAGCCTGATACCGTTTATTATTTCAGGTTCCATGCGTCCACCATTGAGAACTCGGAATGGACTGCCCCGGTTTTCTTCAAAACCCTTGTTGCGGACTGGCAGTTATACCGTAAAATGAAGATTACATTCTCAGGTTACGACAAGGCGGAAACTCTCCCGAACTTCCCTGCCCTGATTATTTTCAATACGGACATAGCCAACTTCAGGTATAACACATTCAAGACCGGAGGCACTGATCTTCGATTCCTTAACGAGGCAAGAAATACCGAGCTTAATTATCAGATCGAGGAATGGAATTCTGTTGGTGATTCTTATATATGGGTACAGGTTCCTCAATTCACTAATAACTGCTCTATATGGGCTTACTGGGGCGCATCAACCTACGTATTGCCTTGTACCTCCAACGGAGCCACCTGGTCAGACGGTTATGGCTCAGTGTGGCATTTGCGTGATGGAACAAGCAATACATATGATGCAGTCGCTCGCCATACAGGTACCCCGGTAAATGTCGTGTCAATTGACGGCATTATCTCCAAGGCATTGGATTTCAACGGATCAAACGCTCTTATAAATACCTCCTATGCTCAATCTTCCGTAACCTCGTATACGGTGTCGGCATGGATCAGAACCACGGATGCTGCAACAAATAGAATGATACTGAATGACAGAGGGGGGGGCTCAGCCATGAGTCTCTCGCTCGGACTGAGAAACGAGGGCGGCAAACCATTCTTCGGACTCGAGTCAACAGACCTTCTTATCGGACAGGATGCCGACGACCCAATCAACGATGATTTCTGGCACTACCTTGCCGGCGTGTGGAGCGCAAATTATGGAAGCATGATAGATGCAAGCCAGTTCAAGATATATGTGGACGGAACTGAAGTCGTGTCGACCCCTACTTCAACAGGTACTGCTTATGCACCGGTATCAGGCGCGGGTGGATCCCAGATTGCATATCATCAGGTATGGACAACCAATCTGACGGCAATGCTCGACGAGGTACGAGCCGATACGGCAGCCCGTTCTTCAAACTGGATATGGGCATGCTACATGAACCAGGGGACGAATCGCTCTTCATTCGTGCAATATGGCGAAGTAACACAGTTGCCATGGCAAGGCACGGTAATCCGCCTGCGCTGATAACGATGTTCCAAGACTAATACTACACATTTTGTTAGCACCTATCACCTTCCTGGAACCGCAGTAATAATCCTCAATTTATTGACTATTTCTGTCCAAAAATGATAAATTACCACATTAAGATACGTGGATTGTATAAGTTCACGCATGATGGGAAGGAAATATTTACTCCGGGTTAATCTGTTGCAATTAAAGGTATTATGAGAAAAAACCAACATGGTTGGTATTGCCTTTATTTTCTACAAATGTTGCTATGGATATGCCTGACCACCCTGCCTTTTTTCAATGCCATGGGCGAGACCGGAATCTGGACTAATCGAACCGGCGGAAACTGGAATACTGTCGGCAATTGGGCCAGCGGCATTGTGGCGGATGGGGCCACTAATATTGCTGATTTCAGCACCCTCAACATTACTGCCCCTGTTACCGTGACACTCGACGCCAACCACACGATCGGTGCACTTAAATTTGCAGACGTAACAACCAGCAGCCATGACTGGACATTACAGGCTTCAGATGGAAATGTTTTAACCCTGAGTTCAAACGGCGCGCCAGAGATCTATGTCAGCAACCGTACGGCAAACATAAACCTTGAATTGGCAGGCACCGAAGGATTTATCAAAAAAGGAAATGGAACCCTCGTGTTAGCTGCTTCGAATTCTTACACTGGCGCAACCATAATTGATGGATCAAACAGTGTAGTACTCTTAAGCCACAATTACGCGTTCGGTAACTCTTCTGGTGTCTCTATTGATGGCAGCAAGGCAAACATCGTGAGAATAGGTAATGGCATTACTATCACCAACATACCTATTACTATTTCAGGCTCAGCCGTAAATAACGGCGCACTACAAGCCGACAGTGGTACCAGCACCTGGGCTGGCCCTATTATTCTTGGAACCGACCAAGTCCGTCTGGGAACTACACAGGTCGGTGCTACGCTTGTCATAGAAGGCACAATAGATGATTCAGGCTACTCTTTTGGCCCAAATATCCGGTGCGTCGATTCCACCAGCACGGTACTTCTAAACTCACAAAGCACCTATTCGGGAACAACCTACATATTCGTCGGCACATTACGACTTGGCGGCAACAACAGAATACTACCAGCATCTATACTGTCCGTAGGAAACAGTCCGAATGTTGATGCAGCTAAATTTGATCTCGCAGGTTTCAACCAGATGGTACGCGGATTGACTACTGCAGGAACATCAATGTCAATGGCTATTACGAACAGTTCCGGCGCAACATCATTCCTGACAGTAAGCAATGAAACCGCATCCAGCTATGGCAGCGCGGCAGGAAGCGGCTTTATTGCCGGCAATATCACGTTTGTCAAAGCAGGTCCCGGTACACAAACACTTAGCCGGGCTAACTATTTCACAGGTAGCACTATGATCAGTAATGGCGTGCTGAACATTTCTGGGAATGGAACGATAGGATCAAGCACGAATATAACAGTTGAATCCGGCGGACAACTCGTGATCGAAGCCGCGGCTGCCGACGTAATTGGCAATATGGCTGCTGTCGTCCTGAAAGCTGGAGCCCCGAATGGAAAGATATACCTTACAAATGGTGTTTACGAAGTTGTGGGAAAACTGTTTTTTGACGGTACGGAAAAGGCCATTGGAACATGGGGGTCATCGACAAGCGGGGCCGCAAATCAAGATGATACATTCTTTGATGGACCCGGAGTGTTTGCAGTCGGCATGCCTGTCAGCGAAGGATCTTGGTCTGCCGACAGTAACGGTGCATGGAGTGTAGCAGCAAACTGGACGAACAATGTAATAGCCTCCGGTCCCGGCAAAACCGCATATTTCACCAACACAATTACCAGCGACCGTATTGTCACTCAGGATTTAAACAGCTTATATATCGGCAGCCTGACATTTGACGCTCCGAGTTCTTACAACTGGAGCATTATAAGTAATACGATTTACCTGGCAGGATCTACCCCTACTATCACCGTTAAGACAAATACAGCGACAATATCTTCCGTGCTTAATGCCCCGGCCGGCATCGTTAAGACAGGTCCAGGAACCCTTGTCTTGAGCAGCACCAACACTTCTTTGGGCTCCACAACAATCAACCGCGGCCTGCTGATTCTCACAAATAAAGAAAATGCCCTGCTCCCGACGGCAACGGTAACGCTTGGCGATAGCGCCAATGTTACAAATTCCGGCATACTTGACATGAGCGGACTAACTCAGTCCGCCGGAAATCTTTCAACCACAACAAAAACCAACAGCAATTCTCTGGCTACCAACGAAATACTCAATCTGTCCGCCGGGAGATTTCTGAATCTCTCAATCGCAAATTCCAACAACGTTGTTTTCATCAAGGAAGGTACACATCTTGTAATTTCCGGCGGCGGTTCAATGAATGTCACGGCAACCAACGGTGACATCCTGGTAATGGGACGGCGGGATGCTACGCCAGACTGGGGCCTGGATCTGTCACAGCTCGGATCTTTCACTGCACTAGTGAATAATATCTATGTAGGCTACGACAAAAATGGTGGTACGCGTAAAGGGCAGCTGATCCTTGCAAACGGTACAAACAGGATAACAGCCGCTTCGATTACTGCTGGGTGGTGTACATCCGCCGGCGGTGTAACTGGCCAGATACTTCTGGGTTCCAGCAATGAGTTTAACGTCTCTAACCTTTATCTGGGGTATGGAAAAGCAAACGGCACTCTATCATTCAACTCAGGACTGACCAGCCACAAGATCCAGATCACAGGCACCAACGGCACACGAGCAAACGCATATCTGGGCAAATTCGACCAAGTTAGTTCCGGCACACAGCCGACAGGCAGCATGATGATTACAAATGCAGGCGCCTCGATTGAAGCACAAATAGAAGAATTCGTACTTGGATCTCTTGAAAATACAGGAAACGGCGGTACAGCCGGTGGATATGGAAATTTTGCTTTCGCCGGAGGAACAGTTGACATCAATACCGTTATCCTCGGCAGAAACCTCGGATATACAAGAGGCACAGGTATAGGTACCCTGACAATGAATGGCGGTGTGCTCAATGTTAACACGCAATTCACGCTGGCGCAGGGCAGTGTCCCGACTGGAACCATATCCGGAACCGTGATTCTGAATGGAGGTACAGCTAATATTTACACCAACATTGAAGATGGCGGAGGAACATCCATTCTGACACTCAATGGTGGCACGCTTGACATGCACGGAAACAGCATCGGCAGTGCCTCCACCAACATCGACACACTCAATTTCCAGAGTGGCACGCTAATGAACGTAGCAGAGATCAACGGCGGCTCAAATCTGGTAAAAACAACCACAGGAACCCTGATCCTTTCAGGAAGCAACACATTCACGGGGCATCTGACAGTCAACAGCGGAATTCTGAACATCTCCACAACCAACACGATAAATGATTCTGCCTCTGTAAAACTAAATGGAGACGGAATCCTGTATCTTACAAACGGAATCAACGAAACAGTCGCCAAACTGTATTTCGATGGTATCCCACAAAATGCTGGAACGTGGGGCAAACCAGGCAGTTCTGCAGCATTTCAGAGTTCCCGTCTTGATGGCCCCTTGACGCCGGGAATACTTACTGTACTCGATAGTGACGGTTGTTACTGGATCACCGACGGAAACGGTAACTGGAGCAATCCACTCAACTGGACCAACGGAGTGGTCGCTACAGGCGCGTTTACCACTGCCACGTTCAATAAAACCATCACAGCTGATCGCACGGTAAATCAAGATTCTAATGACCTGTGGATTGCCAATCTCTACTTCTGTTCCCCCGCCTACAACTGGACAATATCAGGCAACACCCTCAATATGACTAATGCGTCCGGAACGCCCACCATCACAGTATTTGCAAATACAGCAACGGTTGCATCAGTCATCAGCGGAGCGCAAGGAATACTGAAAGCAGGAGCAGGAACACTTATCCTGGGCGGCGCCAACAATTATGCCGGGAGCACAACAATCAATGCAGGTAAACTGCAGATAGATGCCGACAACGCTCTTCCTGTAACAGGCTCGATAACCATCACCGGATCATCAGGCACAATTGACCTCAACGGAAGCAGCCAGACAGTTGGTAACTTCATGACCACTTTCACCAACTCAACTCCTGCCGACATTATTACGATAGGAAGTGGCCAGACTTTGACCGTAAACGGATCGACCATATTCGGCATGCACACTCCGGGAATCGCACAGGGCAACAGTCGTATCAGCGGCAGCGGAACTCTTGCCATTAACAACACTGCCAGCAATTTCATCGTGGGTCTGTCACAGGATCCTTCCAGGAGCTACGTTACAAACACTCTCGACATGTCAGGACTGAACTTTTTTACCGCCGCCATCAGTAATCTGTATGTCGGCAGATCTCAGGATACCGGCGACCCTGACCCCAGGAATATTGGTCGATTAACCCTTGCAACAAACAACACGATTATAGCCGGGAGCAGCATACAGGTGGGCACCACGGCATCTGGCGCGGAAACAACCGGCAGCTTCCTGCGACTCGGACTCACCAATATATTTAACACAGGAAAGATCGTAGTAGGAGGAGGCCGCGGATCAGCCACCATGGATTTTTCAAGCGAATTAACAGACCAGTCATTAAGAATCCGTGGCGCTACAGGAGGACAAAGCCGGGCAAGTCTCTATATCGGAGATCAAAGTAATCAGTCTGGTCTGAATGGCAGCGGCGGCTCGCCTGATTCTGTCGGCACTTTCATGGCAACAAACGGCATCATCAACGCAATGCTGGACTGGCTGGTCATTGGAAATGGCGGAGTAAGCGCAGGCGTATACGGACACGGAATAGGAACATTCATGTTCGGAAAGAACGGCAGCACGGTTGATGTCAATACATTCGTTGTAGGCCGGGCAATTTCCAACAGTAACGCCACCAATGGCGGAGATGTTATTCACACGGGTATTCTCACCATGACCGGTGGAACGTTTAACGTAAACAATACATTCATTGTAGCCAACAATATGGATAATTCAGCCGGCAATACCCAGCATGTTATGGGTGTTTTCAACCTTCTTGGCGGCGCAGTTACAGTTGGCACTACTCTCACGCTCGGCACCCATAACAGCACTGGACCTGGAGTCGCCAGTGGCACGCTCAACCTCAGTAACGGGACACTAATCGTA
>MHBM01000027.1 GCA_001804885.1 Lentisphaerae bacterium RIFOXYA12_FULL_48_11 | reverse complement strand
ATAGGCGGGAAGCGTTGGATACTCTCTTTAGCACCGTTTAACCCGGGTAAAACGGATAAACAAACCTTGATATCGACACATATTTGCAGTGGCTAAAAAGAAATGAATCCAAAACCCGAGAAACCGCACAGATTGAGACAATTGTTCTTAAGTTATGACCCGGCCATTTATTTTATCACCCTCTGCACATTTGACCGTAAGCCATTACTGGCAAACAACCCTGTCCACGAACAATTTTTTCACTTTGCACAAATGTGCCAGAATAAAGGCATCGCCTTCGGGAGATATGTAATCATGCCTGATCATATCCACTTTTTTATCCGCGCTGCACCAGGCATCCGAATAGGAACCACGATACGACTTCTCAAACGCAGCCTGTCGGCGAAAATCCAAGCAGACGCACCACATTGGCAGCCTGGTTTTTTTGATCATGTATTACGTCATAGCGAATCTTATACTGAGAAATGGAACTATGTCAGGATGAACCCAGTTCGTGCCAGCTTAACAATCTCACCGGAAGAATGGTGATTCCAGGGAGAGATTATTCCAATCAAGATGTAGATTCATAACAACAGCACATCGCTTTCCCTCTGCCATCAGAATGTCAGAGGGTTAAGCGATCCTACAAAAGACGGATAATACCTGTGTAGGAACGCTTACCCGCCAGCAGGCGGGAAGCGTTGGAAAGAGCTGACTAGAAATTCGTCAGGCGCTGCGGAATCTTATCTACAGGCAATTCGTATCCTTTACGCCTGCAAGCCTTGACCAGGCGGGCATATGCCTGCGGGATTGAACGTCCTTCAGTCAGATTATTCAGGGCAATCGTCGCATAACCACGGCGATTGGCAATTTTGAACACTACCACCTTGGCCAGACTCAGTTTTTTAAGTACTTTCTTTTTCTTGCTCATCGCTCCTCCTTTACTTTCGGCAAACATACCAGCCACACTCTTGTAACGTCCAGCATGAAGAAACCTACCCCGCTGCAACACTCGCCATAAATGACTATAATCCTGAGACATTCTTGCGCCGCGCAATGCTGCGAAGCTCCGGCTGATCCACCGCCACCTCGATAGCCTTGATGGCATTCTCGACTGCAGATATCCTCCTGTTATTGAGCTCACCCTTTGGAAATTTCCTGTTATTACATTCATCGTTGAATTGAACAATAAGCTCTTTTAGCCCCTGGATCTCTCCACGTGCAGTCGCGCCATAGGTCATTAACAGTTTCATTATCTCGCCGGTCCTGTTCTCGCTGCCATGACCGCCCTGGGTCTTCGCGAAATGGACACATGCGCGCATGCCTTCCCTGTACCGGTATTTCACCAGCACCTTTAAGGCCGACATGCGTATGGAGTTGCCAAACATCGTATCCGCAGGCGCCTTGACCATTACTGCCGCCAGGATATCCGGAGCCAGAACTTCGATATCCTCCAATTTTAAATGTTTTTCCAATGTGTTGTTCAGAGCACCCCTTGCCCTGCCGTCGGCATTACCAGCAACGGCTTTTATAGCAGGATACAGAAGGTTCGTGTCGATTCCCTCAATTGAGTTCCTCATCAACCCCTGGAACAGCGCATCTGCCAACTCGCCGTGCGTGAGCTGGAAGGGATCATCCCATACGATGGGCTTGATGGGTTCTGCAGTGTCAACAACCGCCTTGAGCATACCAGGCAGAACCGGTCTAGCAACATCGCCCATGTTTTTGAGGGCATTTGCAGCCTTGACTCTCAACCAGCGATCCTCGTGCTTGAGCAGGCGGACCAGCACCGGCAGTGCCTCAGGACTCTTGATACAGCCAAGCGTCTCACAGGCGCCCTGACGCACGTTAGGATTCGTGCCTTCCGCGAGACTGATTAACTGAGGAACCATGGTTTTCGACTCAGGCCTCTCGGCCAGTTCTTCTGCAGCCCAGCTCCGTACAATTGGCGACCAATCACCCAGCGCTGCCACAAGTTCACTCACGTTTTTTCTGTCACGATCGACATCAAATCGCCCTGACACTATCGCATCATCAACATCTTTCCTGGTCAGCCAGTTCGATTTGTTTGCATCCTTTCCCGTAATATACAGTCGCTGTTGAGGCAGGGCATAGCTCAATACATAACATGCATTCGGGCTCAATCCGTAGTAACTGCTTGCTCCAAAGTAGGTATTGTCATCGGTCTTACCAGCGCCATACTGCTCTCCCCCGTCATACGTGAAAGAACCATCACATCGCCGCACTAGATCCAGATGCCAGCGCGCTTCCTTCATAAAGGCAGCCGCCGCCGCAGGACCACCCGCATTTGCACCCATCGCGCCCCAGAGATAACTGAACCCCTGGCCGGTATGCCCATATTCACGATTCGCGTACGCCGCCGTACACATCTTTGAGAAGAACTGCGCCGATGCGGGTTGATTACCTTGGATCGCAAACAACAGCGCGGTAAGCGCATTCTTGCCGTTGTTCTCATGATAGGGCCACGGCATATGCTCGCCATAAGGAATCGAACCCTTTCCAACATAGTAACTGAAAAACTTTGATGCTCTCCATATTGCCGGGTCAACTTCAGGATGCTGTACGCCGCACTTCTTGCCCATGATCACTGCCAGGTTGGCGATCAATCCCGCCTGGTTCAACGCGCCATATGCAGGTATAGAGCCATGAAGCTCGCCTTCATCAGTCAGCGCCGACATGCCATGACCATATGTTCCGTACAAGCTCTGGCCCTTAGCCAGCGCTATCGTGTATTCGCTGATAGCATGCAACACTTCTTTGTCTCCTGTAATGAGGTAATACTCGCAGAGAAGTAGGTTCTTGTAACCCCAATCCCAGGAGGACATATCCATGCGGTCCTTAGAGTTCAGCCTCAGTGTTGATGGCGCAATCGATCTCGCATACGCCCGAATCTTCGGAAGGTAATTCGTATGACCGGTTGCCAGCAACGCCAGGCATTGAACGGAACCCCACATCCCGCTGTTAATTTTCTCCTGTTCAAGAACCCTGCATGCGTTGATCAGGATCATCCTCGATTTCGGACAATTATAGGGAGCGGTATCGCTATATGACCCCATCACCTTCAGCCTTATCTGGATATTCGCTGTCATTCCTTTTCTACAGCAGACAAGGTTCAGCAGTCCATTGTTTGCCGTTTTTTCAGCTTCCGTGATGGCTCGGCCAAATGCCTGACGTGCATCGCTGTCGAACAACTTGCCGTTGAGACCAATGATAACGTCATTTGTCTGCATGACTCCGTAAGCCGGTGAATTTGTACCGACATGAGTAACCAGAATCTGCCTGCTGTCCGTGGTCGTCCGCCCCTGTACGCTATCCAAGTATGTAGCCGGTTTTGTATATATCCATCCACGAAGGCCGGTCGGCCCCAGGTTGTATGTCTTGGCCCTTTCTACCCCGTTCGTTTCACCCTTAACCAGGTCCGGCGGAACCTGCGGCGGCTTTGCCGCGCGGGCGCTTGACGACACCACCAGCACGGCAGCGGCAACACAAAAAAACATACCAGTCATATCTTTCATCTTAGACTCCTTCCAGGCATAGCCGCTTCTCTCCCTGCCGCCGCCCTATTGCCTCAACAGCTCCTTCATCCCTTCTCCAAGGGCATTACCTATCAGGAAATAACTCTCCGCATTGCCAAACCAATGATGCCCATGACTGACATTTGGGGATTCTGCCGGCGGCCTTGCAAAATCATGTGTTGCCACAAAAACTGCAGGAGCGAGTTTTGCAGCAGCAGCTTTTTCGGCGTTTCTGATGGCAAGCATATCCGGACTGCATTTTTCACCGCCATTACCCAGCTCTCCTATTACCACTGGCATCTTTGGATTTTTGAATTCTTTGCGGAGATCGTTAACAAGATTCACAAGGTTCTGCTCGTATTCAGGAATGGCAGGTTTGGTACACATGTCATTCCATCCATGCTGCCAGACAAAACCGGCAATCTCATACTCATGATTCGTGCGTTCAGGAAAGATATTCTTTATATCGGCAAGCGCTTCGCGGACCTCTGCCAGCATCTGGGTATAACATGGCCCAACCGTTCCGTCCGAACTTGGCGGCCTGAAATCCTGGTACAGGCTCTTGCCACCCCAGGCTGTTTTAATCAACAGCACCGGGTTTTCAAAATAGTCACCCATCACGTGGCCAAACTGCAGCTCAGGCCCGATATGACTCTTCCCACCGTAGCCGGTAAACCCCACTGTAAGACCACCCTTTGTTATGCCGCGACCGATCTTGTACCACACTTTCACATCGTCACGCACCACCCACTCGCCTTTGGCATCCTTAAGATGCTTCATTATCGGCGCGCTCCTGGAATGCTCCATGGACCAGACCAAGTTGCCCTTACCCCCATTGTAGTCTTTCTCGCCATTCATAGACACGACACCCTGCCCCTGCATGTTCGACTGGCCTGCAAGGATGAACACCTTGATCGGACTCTTTCCAGCCTGCTGAGCCAGGACAGGACAAGAAAGCACTACCAGCGCAACGGCTCCCGAAATCACGGCTTTAAGAATCTGCTTTTTCATATTTCTCCATGCTCTTCACCAGCCACAGGCACCTGCACACCGGTTCACTTGTATACCATCCGGTAGTCAAGGTGATCCACCGCATTGACTATTTGCCCCTTTATCTGGTCGAAATCAACAACGCGTACCGACCATCTGTATGTCCTGGTCCCATCCGCATTCTCATCCGTATAATATAATCCATTCCAGCCGAGCGGCGCTGGCGGCTTTTGAACCTGTTCTATCTTCGCGACGCGGAGACGCGTGGTAAACTCGGCGGTTACGTATGTCTCCTCCCGGTCGTAATCTTCGCCACACCACTGGCGGCGTGCATAGGTGCCGGCACCACGGATGACGAACAGATCCTTGTCCACCCACTTTTTCCAGTCTTCAGGGACGAATATCTTGACCGGCCACCATTGCGCTGGCGCGTGAACGGTGACCGTCTCCTTGTCCACCGTTGTCCGGGCTGGTGCCGAGCGCGGCTGACCAGGTATACGCATGACAAAGGCCGGATCGCCGAACTGGGTGCGAATGCGATACTGGTACCAGTAGTTACCACCTGTCTTCTGCTTAAGGTCAAGAATCGTCACCAGCGCACTGTTCATCGAACGTCTATGCGCCTGCCCGATCGTCTGACCAGACAGGACTCCGTTCCAGAACTCCAATCGCTGCAATTCCTGCGCTGCGCAACCCAACCTTGCATTACCTGCGAACGCAACTGCCCCCTTGCGAAAAAGGCGCGCAATCACCGAGTGATCATCCGCCTCGCGATCCATTGTACCCGTAGCGCAGCCACCTGACTCAACAACAACCGGCGCCAGAAGCACTTCGGCGTCCCACGCAAACGTATGGCCGAGCTCGTGCCACCAGGAGTGATCCATGTGCGTTATGACAGCACAACGAGCCAGGGGTGAATCCTGTTCAAATGTTTGAGCCCGTTTCCCCTTCTTGCCCTGCGTCGGAGGTTCAATCCATTTCAGATCCTGCTCAGTATGACGGTAAGAAGCGTTAAATCCGACATTCTCAAACAAATTCCCGTAGGTATTCTCCCAGCGCGCCTGGCAGGCCCGATCCTGCCATTCAGGATCAAGCAGTGAAGCGTATGTTAATACCCGGCTGGAATACAGCGTTGCAAATGAAGCGCTCTCAGCTATAACACGCGCGACGCCGATCTCGGCGAAAGGATCATCATCCGCATTGGCATACGGAAAGTCGGATGTAAGTTCATCAACAAGACCACCCTTACCGATGATCGCCTGCGGAACAACGTCAGGAAATCCCACAAGACAAAGGTGCTCAGGAGCTCCGCCAAGCGCATCGTAATAGTGCCTCAAGTCTGCAACGACCAACTCTGCCGTCGGCCAGCTTAGTCTTACATCTGCCTTACCAATGCCGTTCCCGGTACCGAGGGTGATGACATACCTTTTACCACCGAGTTCAATTCCGTTACCCGTCTCAAGAGGACCTTCACCTGTGTCGGCAAAACTGCCATTACTGTTGAAGTCAATATAGAGCTTTAGATTGCTTTCCTTGGGCTTCCGCTTTCCTGTGAGCAGGAATTTATATTCAGCCCCATTCAGGGATATGCTTCCCATTCTCGGAGGCGCTTCCGATTTTGGCAGACTTGCCGGCAGGTCCCCTTTCATCTCCGTCCCGCTGAACGGAATTTTCCATTGTACAGCGTACGGAAGCGGTGCAACAAGCCCGCCACGTCCCGCCGCCAGCAGCGCGCCGGCAAGCGACAATTTCTTGATGATGGCCTTGTTACGATCCATGGGATTGAGGGCGGCAAGGTATGTCACCGGAAGTTTACGCGCGCGTACCCAATTCATGACATCACGCGCTCCTGCAAGTTCAGTCACCTGCCCCGCAACCTGCTTCAGCGACTGCAAGCCTCCAGAGAGCTTCCCGACGACGATCAACTCCCTTACCTTTAACCGCCTTAGTTCCTGTACGGCCCGTTGAGAAAGACCCTGTGCCGAGACGAACAGGAGTGGCACTCGCCCTCGTGCGGCGAGAGGAGCAGCTACAAGTGCTGCTTCGTAGTCATCTTCGGCACAGATTACCACCGTCGCGCACTTACGCCAGAACGTGGCACTCAGCATGCACGCGGCTTCATCGGCAGAACTCGCCCGAAGTAAATTGCAAGTCCGACCGGCGACCATAAGGCCCTCGGCCGTACCACCAATTATGTGTACCGCGCCAGGACGGTAACGGCGCAAGTAGTCCTGAATCTCGGGCGAAAGCACACCCGAGGCGTCTAGCGCAATGAGCGAGGGCATCCCGTTGTTGACGACTGTCGCCGCCGGCACTGCAGCAAGGAATGCCATGTCCTGCCAGGCGGGCTCCACTGGTAACGTCACCAGCAATGTCGTTCGCATGCCGGCAGGACTAAGGGTCATGTGATGCCCGTTACCTTTCTCACCACCCTTGGTCAAATCAGAAACCCCGGGTTTTTCTGCGGCAGCAACAAAAACGGTGAACGTCAATAATGCAGAGAGAACCCGAACCAACCTCTGAAAAATCATTAAAACTCCGTTACATCATCATACTGATTCTTAACTACAGCCAAGTCATATACGCTTACTTTCTTGATTGTAAAACATTGGTATGGGATTCTCAAAAGAATTCAGGAGGTAAATCATGTACAGAATCAAGGCCCTTCATACACTCATTCTATTCTGCATTCTCAACAGCCTGCTCTTGGCAACCGCGAACAACCTGCCACCGGCAAGCGCCGAGAAATTACCAGTCTGGCGCGGATTCAACCTCCTTGAGAAATTCTCAAAAGGCTGGTCCAACAAGCCATTCGTGGAGGAAGATTTCAAACTCATTTCATCACTTGGTTTTAATTTTGTCCGTCTGCCCATGGATTACCGCACATGGATCAAAGATGATGACTGGACACAATTCAACGAACAGGTCCTGAAGGAAATCGACCAGGCCGTGGAATGGGGCGGAAAATACAACATCCATGTCTGCATCAACTTCCACCGCGCGCCGGGCTATACCGTTGCCAAACCTCCGGAGAAACTTAACCTCTGGACAGATCCTGAAGCCCAGCGGATTTGTGCAATGCACTGGGCAACATTTGCCAAACGCTACAAGGGAATACCCAATTCCAGGTTGAGCTTCAACCTCCTTAACGAACCGTCAACCGAAGACGGACAGGTTTATTACAATGTTGCAAAAATCCTTGTTGAAGCAATCCGCAAGGAAGATCCTGATCGCCTGATAATAGCCGACGGTCTCCGCTGGGGGTCCAAACCAGCCATTGACCTTGTCCCGCTGAAAATAGCCCAAAGTACACGCGGATATACACCCGGGGAAGTATCACATTACAAGGCATCATGGATGAACGGCGCGGATAAAATGTCGGAACCCACCTGGCCGTTATGCAGGCTCAGTGCATACCTTTACGGATCCGGCAAAAAGGACATTGCCAGTCCCCTTCCCCTCGAAGGCAATTTCCCTGCATCCACATTAATAAGAATAAAAGTAAACACTGTTTCCGCGCATTCGAAGCTTGTCATCAAAGCCGACGAAAATCATATCTTTGAAAAAGAATTTACCTGCAAAGGCGGAACCGGCGAATGGGAAAAAGCCGAGTTAAAGGCAGAATGGAAAATTTACCAGAACATATACAACAAGAGCTACTCCGTGACCCTTGCAGCACCGGCAAGAAAAATTACTTTTGAAAATACGGCCGGGGACTGGATGACTTTCTCGGAAATAGGCGTGACAGTACCGGGTAACAGGGAAGTTAAACTCCTGCCGGCCGGCGGACAGTGGGGACAGAAACATGAAACCGTAAAGTTCGATGTATCAGATACTGCATGTCCTTTCCGGACTGTCAAAATGATGGATCAACAGGGACTCTGGAAAGACGCCATCGAACCCTGGCAGAAACTGCAGGAAACTAAGACAGGCGTGATTGTCGGCGAATGGGGCGCCTACAACAAGACACCACACAATGTAACTTTGCGATGGATGGAGGACTGCCTGCAGAACTGGAAGAAAGCCGGTTTGGGCTGGGCTCTATGGAACTTCCGCGGAAGCTTCGGTATTCTGGACAGCGACCGCAAAGATGTTGCTTACGAAGACTTCAACGGCCACAAGCTCGACAGGAAAATGCTGGATCTTCTCCAGAAATACTGAAATTACAGATTCCTCCCGAAGGAAAGATGGATTCCAATATCAGCGCTGTTTTCATATTCAAAAAGATTTTCGACAATAGCGAACTCCAGTATTGTGTGACTTGTTACAAGCCACTTGAACCCCGCACTTACCTCATGACACGGGTCTGAGAATGCGAAGAAGTCTTCCGCTGCGCGTGAACTTCCAAGGTACTGGGTAACCAGCGAGATCGAGGGAGTGCATTGGTACTCGACACCAAGGAGCCCCGACCATATTTCTCTTTGAAGCTCTACGGAGGACATGTTATTCTGGATACAGTATTGAAGACCAACCCCGCCAAACAGGAACAAAGGAGCTTTACTAATACGTTTCGACGCTACCGCACTCAGCCCGACGGTCGAGGATCCAATCCCACGCAACTCATCCTCGTTCCCGGAAGGCAAGGAAACCTGCCCCTGAACAGATAATGAAGGAAGAATACGATCTCCGCCCGAAATGCAGGATGCCACAAAAAAAGAAATGTCCCCAATTCCCCACGAATTCCCCTCAACAATCGTTCTACTCTCATCATTATCACGAACGCTGATAATGGACTGGTTACGGGGAAATTCATCCCTGTGCGAATTGCCAAGACCAAAGGCACTGTGAAAATTCTCTATGGCGGAATCCGAAAATCCGCCAATTCGACCAATGATCGGCACGGCGATACCAGCAGATATGGTATCTTTCAGCGCATACGTCAACCGGACATTGCTGCGTATCCATTCCGAATCAATCAAATACTGGTCGGGATCATAATTCCAGACATTCGCCCAATGAACATCAAAATCAATACGACTTGAACCTCTGGCACAAAAAGCGGGAAGCACGAATACTGAAGAAGGCAGAAGTATGTGGCCTGGAGCCATTGAAGGAGCAGTCAAATACCCAAGGCCCGTATTGCTTCCGGAAACACTGTCAGTTCCATTATCAGCAAGGACATTAGAAACTCCGGACATTATGACCAATCCGACAGCAATATATCTGTTACAAATTCCGGCAAACTCATTCATACAGCCAACATTAATGCTCGATCTCAATGGCCAGAACCTTCTTCGGTTCAAAAGTAATCTTACGCTCCAATAGAACCGGCGATACGGTCTTTTCGCCAGCTTCCTGCGCATCAATCACTGTAACCCTGAACATTCCATTACCATCCTGCAGCCCCCAGTCATGTAGATCCAGCGTAAGTTCCCCTGAAACAGGTTTGTCCGACACATTGGCGAAGATCAAAACCAGCCTGTTGTTCTTCTCCTGCCGCCATGCACCGGTCAGAACCGCATCAGTGGTCACCGGCCAGACCCCATGCCACTGCCAGTCGGCCTGTACTGTGGGCATTTCTCCAATCAGCCTGGGTGGCCTCATCATCTGCCCGGTATAGAAATATCTGCGCAACAGCCATCTGAGTTGTACAGCCTGCCGGAAGAAATCGGCACTTTCCTTGTGGTTAACAATATCCGGCCCGCACCATCCAACCTGTTCACCAAAAACCAGCTGCTGCCCAGCCTTCATCCGCGCTGCCAGATCCCTTGTGGGTCCACCGCCATATGCCCTTCCAAACATCTGGACTGTGCCACCATACACTGCCGGAAAAGCAGGAACCTGCCCATCATGCTGCCAATGCCAGGTAAGATAGCCATCCATCCAGCGCAGGTACGGCTCGGCATTGCATTCCGTTGTAATCATACAGTGCTCAGGCATCCCCTTGCGAAGGTCACTCAGCATTTTGACATAGCCCTGCCACCACCAGTTGCCGCCACCGAGCGGATGACCATGCGATTTATCACAGCAGAGCGTCGGCTTGGCCGCCGCTATCTGGTCAATGTAAACTCCGCGCGTTTCGCATTCGGTCATCAGGCGGATAACGATATCCTTCACCTGCTTCTGCCAGAATTTGGTGCAAGGACACATTGCGGCCAGGACCACTTTATTGCTGTCTGCCTCTTTGGAACTGTAACTCTCAGTGATGACTTTTCCGTCCTGGTCTTTCGATGCATAAGGCTTCGCCAAACTCGTGAACTCAAAATCTTCCGCTCCGCGATCATGGGTATCCCACAGCCGGCCATTGATATACGGCATCACATAAACCCCGGCAGCCTGCAGGTCCTTGACACCTTCGACAAAACCATCCTTATAAGGAAAGTAATGCGGATAATCATTGTCGAACGGAATCTTATGCCAGTTATACCAGTGCACGCCCGACGGCAGATTCAAGTACTGCTGGAACTTTTTGACATTCGGAACACAGGCCTTTGACTCGCCCCCGCTTATTGCCCAGGCAGGCAGTTCCCTCATCCACATTGGTGTGTCTTTGCGTCCATCATCCGTCAACTTCGGCCACCATTTTGCACCGGGCGCCCTGCCTGGTCCGCCAGCAGCCCAGTCACGGTATATTTTCGCGGCATCATACCAGTCGCCACGCAGCAACTGCCAGACAGCCGGTGCGGGCAGCGTGAACCTGTTTCCGGGCAAACCCATATCCGGAACCGGACAGGAGAAACTCATAAACACATCTGATTTTTGAATCCGGCCTTCCAGCGCCATATCTTTTGTGTGGGCTTCACCGTCATGCATCGCAAAATACAGGCCCGTCCGGAGCTTTTCATCATAGGCAGAAAGGAACTGCATTGTCGTCCAGCCGTTTGGATAAGTACCGCCATAATGAAATCCGCGTTTGGCTATGCCCTTCTTGACCTCACCCGGTCCTCGCGGAAAAAACACCGCCAGGTCCGGACTGAAATCTGCAACGGCCACCTGGGGAAAAGCCACTTTCAAGAGCGTATAATCCCTCGGCACTTTACTTACGGAAAGATGCCAGGCAATGCCGTCTGCCGGCGCTTTTGGCGCCCGATTAACCAGCAGTGCCTCAACACAAAGATCCGACAAACCTGCCACGGTTGATTTCCGCCAGCAGATTTCCAGACCGCGGCCCTTACCCCAGATTCCACCGGAAGATGCTGCGACCTGATTCCAACCTGTATCGGATACCAGATGAACTTCGTTGCTGTCGGACAACCGGCGCAGGGTTATGTCAAACAACGGCGGAGAATGAGGCGAAAGCAATTCACGCCCTGCCTTCAGATCAAACAGGCTTCGACATGCCAGGCCGCCTTCCGTCTTCTCCAGGCTCACCGCAAGTTCGCCGGACGTCAATGTTGTCCAGGCAGCAGGAGGTTTGTTTTCCAGCCAGGCAGGGATCTCATCCAGCCGTCCATTTGCCTCCATGTTTTCAGCCATCGCTGCACACCAGCGTTTCTGCCGGCCGGCAACAGAATCATCCCCGGCGACAGAGGCTAGAAGCGCATCAATACTGCTCCTTGCCTTGACACTGGTCAGTACCACCTTACTGCCCGGAAGCTGTTCAACCGAACGACGGACTGCAGCCACAGGATCAGAATCACTTGCCATCCAGAGCCACGCGGACATTCTGCGATTCTGTTCCTTCCAGCCTTTCCATGCTGCATCACCATCAGCCTGCAGATATCGTTGTCCCTTTCCATCGTATAGCAATGCGCGCCCGCCACGGAGAATGGCGACGGCATTCTGGCCATCGATCAATGCGCCCCAACCCGAAAAACTGGAACTTTTGTTGGTGGATACAAATGCACCCTGTTCCACCGGATCACCGCCGGCCCACTGCTTGAAACTTTCGTCCCTGAAATTCATTTCAAGGAAATGTATCTCATTCCATGCAAAATCGTTTTTCTGACAGGCCATCGCCTGGACAAAGACCAGTGGTTGATCGTGAAAATAGAACCAGTCATAGACGGCGGTTGGTTTTGAATCAGGCTGATCTTTTCCCTTCCAGTACCCGCCGCTGACCCGGACAACACTGCATATGGACCCCTCCGAAACCAGCTCGACCTTCGCCGCTGGTTCACTCTTGAGCGTAAAACCACCCAGCTGGCGATGATGCAGGCGGTCCTGCCATGAAAAGTTCTCCCCGGTTATAACCTTGCCTGTCTTTAAGAATTCTATTCGTGATGGCAGGCCGCCCAGCTTTGCCGGGTCGTGTGTAACACTCAACCACTGCGTGTGGACCGGTCCTGCCAGAACTTTGGAACGCTCCTTACCGGACTGAACTTTGAGAGTAACACGATGATCGCCTCCTTTGGGCAAATGCAGAATCAATATTGCAGCACCATTCTCACCCTTGTCCATCGGCGGTACAATCTGGACGGGAACATCCTGCCCCTGAACACTCGCTGAAACCGAAATTAAATCCGGATTTGTTATACCAGGCGGCAATATCCTGACCGGATCAATCTCTGTAACAACAATTCCGCTTTCAGGCGCATCCCGGACAACAAGCATTGGATCAGAAGGCGCCGCCACCAGCGTCGAACAAAATATCATCAAAAAAAGAATGACTCTCTTCATATGTACCTCACTTTTGATTCCAACTCTAATCTTAACGAAATCGGCCAAACAATCTGAATCCTCGCGATTAAGCGAGGTGTAAACAGAGGCGTTCATTTTGACTCCCAGGAAATTATTTTGCGTCAGACGGCCCCAGTCGCAAGACGGCGCATGTGGGCGTGTATACGCATACCGACCACAGGCGCCAACATAGCGAATGAGGCTGTATCACGCAAAAGAATTTCCTTCAAAATGGACGCCCTTATAGCCTTATACATCTCAATTGAATTGTTCTATCTTATTATCAGGCAAATCAATTACCGAACTCCAGATAACCAAACCGGCCCGGCTGATGGAACGTCGGGCACATCGTCGGCGTCCAACACAACAGTTCTTCCGTCTTTCCCGTGGTCCGATTAAACCTGTAGAAATTTCCTCTCCAGACCTCTCCAGGCTTGGGCGTGGTTCTCGCCAAAGCCGCAAATGGTATTTTCGCCTCAACCTGCCAGTACTCATCCCGGTCAGAGGAAACACAGACCGTCCCCTTCACTTTCACCCTGCTATCCATTCCTGCCGCCGTGTAACTCCAGTCACCCTTGATTCCCTTGGTCATGCCTTTTCTGTCCAGCTTGTTCTTGATAATCGCATCAAATACTCCACCCAGAGGATTCCACTGCAGTTCATAATAACAATTCAATTTCTCAGCCGTCAAAAAGCATTCCACAACTTCCTCTTCCCAGAACCTGCTGTCCCTGTTTGTAAAAGTCGCCTGGATATCCGAGTCCGTACAGGTCCAGCCGAGGTAAAGGGCGGAATCGTCATAACCGACACGAACAGTGGTGCATTCCGAACCGACGGCCGAATTATCTTTCAGGACAAATGGAGGCAACACTGCAGCCTTGGCCCATGCCGGCTCGTCCAGCTCCCCATCGATATTTACGGCACAATCAAGTTTCGGGATAACCACCCTCTTCAAAGATGGAAATGTTCCAAACAGCCTGTCCGCAAAATCCATGTAGAAATTCCAGTCGACAAGCGTCAGGTTATGTTTCCCCTCCCGTATGTGATAGGCAGCCCCTTCACCGCGGACAGGTTCCCCGATGGCCGGCATCTCCAGCACTCCTAGCCCCTTCTTACCGAATAACTGGTATACCGGTGCCGCATGAACGACTGAAAGAAATTCACCGCGCGGGTCAGCCCACAAATCCTTGTCGGCACTGGCAACATAAACAGCACGTGGCGCAATCAGCGAGATGAGCATGTGCTGGTCGACCGGCAGCGCACTCTCGCGATCGCTGTACGACTTGAATGTTTCGCAGAACCAGTATGATATTGCCTTTATAATCTTCGCCACGGTCTCCTTTTCCTTGGTGATACGACGACTCAGCGCGGCTCCGCCGCAGCCGGAATCATTGGAGCAGACCATGGCGAATCTTTCGTCCTCGGCCCCCGCCCATAGTGCGGTCTTGCCGCCACGCGAGTGACCTATTACAGCCACCTTGTCACGTGCAATATCCCTATCGGTCTCGAAATAATCCATGCAGCGGCTGGCACCCCACGCCCAAGCGGCAATTGTGCCCCACGCATCAGGCGGCCGCTTGCCTTCATCCAGTATTCCATGAATGCCATCCTTGAAGCCGTCATTTTTATCAGGATCAACATCAGCATTGTAGAACGCGGCTATTGCATAGCCCCGTGCAATAGCTTCCTCGGCGGGCCAGAATTCATTCTTTATCTTGCGAGTTGGATCGATGTTGTCGGGCTTGCGGTTACAGATGAGAAGAAACGCGGGAACAGGCTTCGGCACATTGTTAGGAACAAAAACCTGCAGATGTATGACGAGCGAATTCGTGCCCTTGCTGATCGTGATATCCACCTGCTTCAGCGTCGCCTCGCCGTTCATTGCCTTCGGGTCAACATTCACCACCTTGAACTTCTTCTTGTACGAAGTTTCCGGAACGCGGCCATAGACATGTTTGCGGAACAGCTCCAGGATTTCGGGCCGCCGAACTTTCTGCCATTCCTTTGGTGTCGCAATCTTCCGGCCATCAAGAGCCAACAGCGGATCAGGCAGCGTGTATGCCGGCATATCAGCAGAATCGGGAGGGAAGAATATTTTCCCGGATTGGGCCGCATCACCACCCAAAACCATCCCGCCACAAACTGCAATCAAAGCAATCACTATATTCTTCTGATTATGTTTCATTCTTTAATCTCCAGCCTATTTATTTTCTTGTTCTAATCAGGCATTTTCACGGTTTTTTTCGAATAGAGCACGATCACCTTTTCACTCTCCTGAATGCGCGCGCCGTTCACATCCCCACCTCTCCGAAAACTTCTTCACCGTTCACATTGCATGCGACAACAAAATGCGGGCCATAGATTACCCGCGGATGCGCAAGATCCATGCTCTTGCTGGAAACATTCTTTATTATTTTGCTGTCGGATAATATTGAGATTTCTTTATAAGTCGTATTACGCCGAATGCAACAAAGAATAAACCTAAGATACCCATTGCAATGGTGCTAGTACTTCCGGAAAGAAGAAGGGGTAAAAATCCAAAGAGACAGAAGACTATCCCCATGATGAGAACGAATAATCCTGAGGAGCGGACTTGAACATTGGCTGCAGTGATAACCTTTTGATTATTGTCAATTATCTGGTTGATTAGATTAACTCGGTCTTCGCATGTGTTCCGACAGGCAAGGCCATTTGGTAAGGCCGTTGCGCAATCAGAGCAGAGACCTTTACAACAGGATTTGCAGAAGCCAATAGCTGGTTTATTCGGATGATTATAGCAATTCATTTTATTTCCTTTTGAACATCAGTGCCGAGGTAGTTCGAGAATCACCTCCAGCATATTCAACCATTATCATATTTCTATTTTCTGTCGCCTGCCAAGTATTCTTATAATGTGGGATCTGGGCGCTCCTTTGATTTCAGCCAACGCACTGCCTCCATCAAACTGTAACGGCCATTTACATGGAATCTCCAAAATGTCAGCAATCATTTCCGGATAGTCCTTATGGATAAAGACTGTGTTGTCTAGGGAAGTGTTCCTGTCTGTCAACGAGGGGTACCTTGTTAGGAGAAGGAAGGTTCTAAACCAACTATCATCTCCCAGACGAGTCTTTAGTCGTTCTGGTACGACTGTGCCGTGTTGTTCGATTAAAGCAATCATTCTCGACGTGTGATGGCTTGCCTTGCGGCATTCTTCAAGTGTTGCTTCTGTGCGAAGTGCAGCAGATTTAAATGCCAGTTCAATAGCAAGTGCATATAGATGTAACTGCGGCATGGTCCAGTCGTTTTGCTTCGCAGTGAGCCCGAGTGACGCAAACTCTACTGCCTCGACAGCATAAGAAATGCCGTCATGTACACAAGATGGAACTGATGCATTCGATGCGCAATAATTCAAGTCTAGATAAGGCAAATGATGTGTCCTTTCCTTCTTTTGTGGTCGAATGTACATTTTCTTTTCACCGTTTCGAGTCCGCCGCAGACGAAAAATACGGTGCAAAAACTTATTGGCCCGTTCTTTCCTTTTGCTTAACACTAAGATCTACAAGTTTACCTGTGGTTGCGTCCAGGTAGAGGTCAACTGATGCGTCGACTTTGTCTTCTGGGAATCCGTCAGACCATCGAAAATACCAGTTTACTTTGCCGTTGTGCCATGTTGGAACATTAATAATTGGATTCTTCTGTTTCCTAACTATTTCTTTTGACTCAAGAGAAGCACAATTAATGATTTCCCTGGCTAGGATTGCAGCTTTAGTGCGGGTGATTGGAAAATCGACTACTGAGAGTATTCCGTTGTTTCGTGTGCAAAGACAAGGCGATTGACATCTGCCGTTAATACATTCAAAAATATATCCTTGCTTGCTTGTTCCTCCCCAACACAAAAGCTGTAGAACTTCACCACACTTTGAGCAATGAGCATTCTGAGGTGGTATTGTCTCAATGATTTCTTTCATTCCAATTGGTTTCTGATTCAGATAACGCCGGTAACATGTGAGAATAATGCCACTCATGGTGTCGGGGTGATAAATGCCGAGGTTGTTGAAATACGTCTGTAATCTGGACTTGCTCCAAAGACCCCAGTTATTTCTAATCCACATGCCAATGTCGAAATGATAATTGCCTATGTCATTTTCTGATCCTTTTCGCATTTCGGCGATTTGATAAGGTTTAAGCTGTATGTCCAGTTGAGTAAAGCAATCTTCTAAATCCTGAGGGATATAGGTCTCGGAATGCCGTGTGGATGTACACCCACTTAAGATAAGAATTATTCCGAGATATAAGATGATATGCTTCATTCTTCTATTTCTTTCAGGCCAACTGTCATTTTATCGCGTTCGAAACCTGCAGGTTGAGAATCGCCTGCAAGAACTCGGGCAATATTCAGTCAATTACAAAGACCCACTTGTTATCAGTAAAGAGCATTAGAAACGACATGCCCCCTTTATCGCCGGGACCTTTGGCGTGGATCCTTGCCATGAGTTGATCACGCATCTTCTTTCCTTCCATTTTGTAGTTTCCCTTGAAGATAAGAATGTGGTCCAGGGAGTGGTCCCTCTTTTCCTGTTGCTTTGCGAGTTGCGACCGCCATGTTTCCTTCTGTTGCTCAAGGACGCAACCCACCATCTTGTCAATCTTCTGTTGATTCATGGCATCTAGAAACACCGTCGCAACTTCAATTATTCCGGTAGGATTGGTCTCTGCTCCGTACTGGAATGTGACCTTCACGCCAGCATGGACTTCCTCGCGTGGCCCTCCCGCAAGAGCGACCGAAGCGATGATGGATAACCAGCTTATCATCCACATTCTCATTCTCTTCCTCCTTGCCCAACGACCACCTTCAGCGACGCTGGCTTCCAGCGTATGCTGAAAGGTGTTGGGCCTTTAGTTTTTCAAATCATTTCTTTTTCGGTTAAATTTTTGATCTTTCCAATTCCACCATTTCAACTTTTCCGGATCGTGTTTTGTATTGGATGCAAAATATACAGCACATCGGAACACGTATAACACACAACGATCAATGGACTTTCCCATTTTATTGCATAAATTGTGATAGAGCATTTCTGGGTCTTGATTCCGAAGATCAGTAACACGATTGATTCCAATTAGTCTCAAGTCATTTGCAACGCTCCGACCTACACCAGGAATTGTCTGCAATTCATCTTTTGAATTATGCTTCATGTTTTCCAAAGACCCAACGTTTGCTTCAGGCGAGGCTTTCAGTCGTCGCATGGAAGCATTGGTTGGTTCTTCCTCGTTTGAATGCCCATCTCAGAACTACCGCACACGAGGTCACCAACGCCAGGCCGATCAGTAACACCGCAAGTGCATGCCATCCCGTGTGCTGCATGAAGTTCGTCACGTCGTCCCTTGATACGCTGGCTCCAAATATGATGGCCACTGGCAAAGCGACCCACGCTAAGCACTGGCACATCATTGGAATGAAGAGCCACACGGAAAGGCTCACAGCTCGCCACTTCTGGGCAAGAAGGGACGCACCAACAGTGCCGCAAATCCCGACGAGCACGGTGAACAGCATGCCAGAGATGTCAACAGCCGCGTACCACGAACGGGTGGTCTCCCCGGCGAGCCGGACATGCGCTTGCCCCAAGAGCGCCCACGGCTGTATGTGTACAATGTCCAGACCTGCGCCTCTTGCCACGATTGCGTGTCCGACCTCATGGACCGCGCCCGACAATAGCCAGCCGCAACCCGCAAATCCTGCAACCAAGAGTGCGTAGTGTAGTCTTTTCATTCTTCCCGATCCAACGTTACTTCTCTGGCGCGCGGGTTTCAGCGTCGCCAGTAGAAGCTTGGGGCTTTTCTTCTTCTCTCAGGCGTTTCTCCTCAAGCCATGCTCTTTCAACTTTTGAGAACATCGTCAACCATCGCTTTCGAATCACATCATTTGTCCAGTACCTCGCCTGTTCCTCGAGCCAGGTCTCGCGGCCTACCTTCTTCTGTCGTCGCAGGTTCTCTATACACGGCAAGTGAGTTCTCAAGATCGGATCGACCGTGAATTGGATCAAAAGCGTACAAGGAATTTCAGGGCACGAGGCACAGGTATCAATGTGCCGGGCCGAGGCGCACTTGATGATGTCACATCCCTGGATGTGTGGAGCCTGAACACTACAACCCGAGCATTGTCCTCGATCGAACAGCCCACAAATTCCGCAGTACAGCCCGCATGGCGCGGCGAGTCTCTTGTCAGTTGCGTTCATTTTATCTCCTTTGCCCCAACCAAAACATTAGACTGAATAATCTTCGCTCATACAGGTAAAGGCTATCGACCAATGAAATGAATATTAGTCCTTACGTGGCAACAGAACAAAGGGAAAAGTCAGAAATCCTTAACACCAGAAATGGCAAAAACAGCGTCCAACTTTCGCCAAGGCTTCCTCCGTCGCTCTCGGAGCTGACCTGAAACCTGAGGCCGGGCAGAACTGTAGCGCCGTACTGTGTGCGGCGGTTGCGGCACACCTGTCTTCGTCTAAAGACTACGCCGTGGCAGGCAGTGCCGCACTACATCAGGTTATGTTTCTTGCCCTGAATAATCCGGCCAGCGGCCGGTGGCCGGACTATGGAGGACAAGACGGCTTGGATGGTAAATTCCTTGTTTCCGCGTCTGCGCGGAATGGAGACCGCAGGTGGCATTTCGTTGCCAGAAGGGCCGGAGAAACGGCATGTGGATTTTGCGATGCCGGCAAGGCTTGGATCCTGCCGCTGTATAAGTATACGCGGCAGAATCCGTAACGACGCCGGCGCGTAAAAGACACTTGCTTGCCACGCCGAAGTGTCGTGACGAAGGCGGGCCGGCTTATCCGCGAAATGCCACCTGCTTCCTCTTTCTACCCACAAATATGACTTACACCCATACCAACAAAACGGTAAACATTTCGCTTGCGCAGTATGGGTATTTATTGCCATCGTTCCGTCTCCAGAACGTATCTTGGTCTAAAACCAAAACCACGGAGGATAAAACATGCAGTTCATCAAAAGTATCTCACTCGCAGCAGTAATCGCCTGTATCGTAATGCCGCTTTCATTACTATGCGGCGCAGACAACATGAACAATCCGCCAGCCGGGTTCACCGCCCTGTTCAACGGAAAAGACCTGACCGGATGGTGGGGCGTAGGTACGGAAAACCCCCGCAAGTGGATGGCCCTCTCGCCGGAAGATTTCAAAAAGAAACACGAGGCCAGCCTCGAGGACATCAAAAAGCACTGGAGCGTCCAGGATGGCGAACTTGTCAATGACGGCAAAGGCCTTTATCTCACAACCGAAAAGAATTTCAGCAACTACGAGCTGTTTGTTGATTATAAAACCGTTGCCCTCGCAGACAGCGGCATATACTTGAAAGGCTGTCCCCAGGTGCAGATATGGGACTACACTGAAAAGGGCGGCAAGTGGAAGATCGGCGCCGACAAGGGATCTGGCGGACTCTGGAACAACAGCGCCGGCGCTCCCGGCAAGGATCCGACAGCTCTCATGGATAAACCTTTCGGCGAATGGAACCGCTTCCGTATCATCCAGGTGGGCAGCAGAACTTCTGTCTGGCTGAACGACAAGCTG
>MHBM01000026.1 GCA_001804885.1 Lentisphaerae bacterium RIFOXYA12_FULL_48_11 | reverse complement strand
CGAACCACGTGCAGCAGGGTACTCGGTGAACCGCGGCGGTTCACCTCAACCCTGAGCACAGGCGTTCGGCTTTGAAAGAAAATGAAATACGATATCAAACAAATGACGGTTGATCTCCTGGAACGTGTGGATCAATTTATTGCCGGATCACTAACTCAGGCAGATCTCAAGACATATGCGCAAGATCAATTCTGGAAATGGGATAATGTTGATGACGCGACATTACCACCTCCCAACGATAACGATCGGGTGTATTGGGCAGCCATACATGACATTTGGAATCTGAATGATCAGCCTCCGGAGTATCATCCCGGAATTGAAGAGATAAAGATGCACCGCCGATATCTCACAGGAGAAAAACAACTCCCCGTAGATGAATTGGCAAATCGACCGACTCGAAAAATCAAAGAAATAGCCGAACCATCCTCTGCATGCGACTCGAAACCCTGCGGGTTTCGATCGCATGAGAGGTAACGTTCGGTAGGAGGAAGAATAATGACAATTGATAAATTTGAAGCACAACTCCCAGATTCGCTGAAAGACAAGATTAGCGGACACACGCTAAAAGTCTGGTACCATATTCACAAATATGTTGTTAGCCACGGTCAGACGGATCGTTACGACCGTAAACTCCGTCAATATTTGGAAAATAAAGTAAAATGGATGTCCGAGACCACTCTGCAACGGCACCTCAAGTCCATGGCAACTGCTAACATCCTTATCGCGCATCGTATTGGAAACCGATACACTGATCTCGGCAAAGCAATGTTACCTTTCGGCTTGATGGCATTCGGAGATGGACCTCCTGCTGGAGCCTTCAAATGCTATACTCTTCCCGGAATGTCTCCAATTTTTAAAACCCAGAAAGAATAACTACCGAACCAATAAATGGAGGGTATTTTTTAAACCTGCGGTTTGAAAAAACCCTCATTCAGATCGTTCGGTGTGAGGAAAAAAGATGTTTCTGATTCTATTACTTCTGCTAGTGGTCGCACTTACACTTCTTATTCTCAGCGTCACTCGTGCCGCTCATCGTGATTGGAAGCGTGGCTTTTCTTGTCTCGTCGTCGGTATAATCCTTTTCTCCGTATTCATTATTCAAACGCGAAGGTTTGTTGCTCACATGAAAGTTCATGCAAAGGAAGCTGCAGCTCAGGCGAAAATGAAATCCACGAAAGCAACAGCGGAGAAAGAGTTCGACGGAAGTACCAATAATTACTCAAAGACACCGAACAAGGTGCAGCAGGATACTCGGTGAAACCGCGGCGGCTTCACCTCGATCCTGAGCACATGCGTTCGACGCAAAGACATGAAGAGATCAGACACAGAAACAGAAGAAGCAATTGTCGCAAGGGCAAGACAAGTTCTCAAGTCACATCAACAAGCACAGTGGCTTGTGCTCGCACTTGCCATTTTGATGCTTGGTTTCTGCATGTGGTGTTTTCTTAAGCTTATGGACAGGCTCAGCGCTGACAATGTTGCACCACTGACACAAGGTTTTGTCGAAGGATTTGCCCTTGCTTTTGTTATGTCCACTTTCGGAATTATCGGCGTGTTGTGTCTTGTGAGATTCCTTCATGGTACACTACCGGACACAAAAATGTTTGCACTTCTGGTCAAATATCATGACGAAAACGAAGAACTAAAGAAGTCAGAAAATACGTCGAACAAGGGCATGAATGGTACTCGATGAACCTGCGGTTCATCTCGACCATTATGCCATGCGTTGGGGCAACGGAACATGACAAGATCCGCATATGTAACGCTTTGGATGCTCGCACTGGCATCTGCCGCGGGCTGCATGTCACACGTGGCGGCGTACCGCCGCGGCTGGGACTCCCCCTCCGGGAAGCTCGCTCTCGACGTTGTGGGATTGAGCGGACTCGGCCAACCCTACACAGGGGTAAATGACAAGTATGCCGATACGTTCATCTACGAGCGTGCATCCTCCTCGAAGACGCTCCACCTCACGTACCACAGGAAGATTCCGATTCACAACATAGGCGACATGGAGGTTGAGTGCCAGTGGAGCGATGACCGGGCGGTGCGTCTGATCTTCTATGACTACGGCGACTGGGACACATACACCTCGAAGACACCTCGACCGCAGCGGCGATTTGTCACGTCGATCTTCCTGCAGAGCACACAGGACGGCAGTTGGAACTACAAGACGGAGATCAAGAAGAGCATCCATGAGAGGCCCCAACAACCAAATTGAGCGTACGTCGCTAACCGCGCCGCCGCTCATTTGAGGCGTTGGGCCAATAAGATTATGGAAACAAATACGCTAACAAATCTTCTAACAGGCGCATCTGCTGCCCACCCCCCTCCACCTTCAGCCGGAGCTCCCGTTGTCATGATAAGCTGGGATCCAATTACCGATTGGTTTTGGTTGCTTGAACTCGTCATCGCAATTTTTATAATCATAGGTTTCGCAAGAAACGCCAAAACATTATTCAAAGGAGAGTTAACACCTGAATTTACGGAATCATCCCAGAAACATCTTCTTGTTTCAAAATACATGATGGTCCTTGTTGCCATAGTCGCTTTAATGCAGTTGGTTTCCGCAATACAAATGTTCTATGTCATTTTTCCAGAATACTTCAAACCAGAGAGTCAACTCTCTCACCTTTCCCACGTCATGTCTGATTCGATGCTTCAATCAAGCATGACTCCAGTATCAATCAGTTTATTGCTTCTATTTATCGGAGCAATGCTGATAGCTGTTCAAGAAATAACCATAACTTATCGATCAAAGAAGAAAGAACTTTAGGCCCAACAAAACCTTGAACCGTATTTTCAAACCTGCGGTTTGAAAAACGGTTAAGGTGGTCGTTCGGCTTTAAAAGAAAGGAAACGAAAAATGACAGAAACCATCAAATGCCCAAAATGTAAAATGAACATGTCGAAAGTGACATTCCAAGACACTGAAGTCGATGCTTGCCCTCAATGTAAAGGGATCTGGTTTGACTCCCTAGAACAAGAGGATCTCAAGAAAAAGAAAGGTTCCGAATCAGTTGATATTGGCGCAAAGAATGCAAAGGTCTCGAGCAAAGGTCAGAAGCTTAATTGCCCCAAATGCAAGACCCGCATGAGCCCCACACATGATTTGAGACAACCACACATTGTTTTCGAGAAATGTAGCGTCTGCTATGGAGTCTTTTTTGATCCAGGTGAATTCACCGACTTGAAGAAAACCACTTTCAAAGAATTTATCAAAGACGTCTGCACTTAAGATTTAAGCCGAACAAGGGCAAGGAGCGTATCAGGTGACCCGCGCGGCGCGGGCACCTTCACGCTCATGCCATGCGTTCGATGAGAATAGAATGATGAAATTATCAGTCATTGTTACGTGTGTACTCCTTGCGGGATGCGCACATCCAACAAGGCCGAAGGAGGACACCAAGGTCAGTTTTCCCACCTCGTTCGTGAGACAACTTGAGAAGGCGCTTCCTGCGGGATGGGGGTTGGAGATCGACAGTAGACCTGACAGACACGCAATCATCATCACAAAGGATGCACCGGTTAGAGTTCGCTACGTTGGTCCCTCTGCAAAAATAGGCGCAGGAGTTGAGGATCTGAAGTACTACATCTGCATCACGCCTGCTGACTACATTGCGCCTGATAAGTATCAGGTCGCTGACAGGAAAAACGAAGAATTGAAAAAAGATTGCCAGAAGCTCTTCCAGTCAATCCCGCATCAGAAGAGCAAGTGTGCTTTCTGGCAATACGAATTCCGTCCTCGGAATCCCGAAGAAGAACAGATTGTCAAGAAGATCAAGAGCATAAAACAAATGCCTGAGTATCATCTTGACGGTCGGGGATACAGAATTCTGTCATACGACATGTTTTATCGCTTCGAGAAAGATCCTGAGAAGCACGAATGTCTAGCAGTCACTCAGGCTATTGAATCGCTCTTCCATCCATATGAGACGAAAAGAAAGGAATTCATCGAACCATCTCCAGCAGGTGACGCTGCAACCCGCGCACCTGAGGAGTGACGTTGGACGTAAAGAATATGACAAGAGAAGAAAGAAAACAAATACTGGATTCCCTTCCTCTTGAGGAGCGAATGCGATTTCTTAATCGTTGTTCCAGAAAAATATTACTATGCCCATCCGGAATAGCATTCATGACTTTTCCCTTCATCGTGATCGGAAGTCTTTTCTTGGCATCAAAGTACATCGTAATTTCTGAAACTTATTGGATAGTCGCAGTAATTGTCACAACCATCATCGTTGCAGTGGTTTCATTCTGGCCAACTTCCAGAAAGAAACGAATCATGGAAGAGATGTTAAAGGACGTCCAACAAACAAATTCAGCGTACGCTGGAAGCCAGCGCCGCTGATTTGGGTCGTTGGCATAGAAAACAAAACGGAGACTTAATTGAAATTTAAAGAATGGTTCAACGAGAACTCGAACATTGTGCAAGGTGTTGCAGCAACAGTCCAAGCAATTATTGCTGTTCTTATGTTGTGGACGTTGATTCAAAATAGGCAGACTCTCAAGATCACAACGCGACAATTAGAAGCCAGTATCGCACCAGTTGTTACACCGTCTATGTCCGGAAGCAAAGCGTGTTTGGTAAACGATGGATCTATTGAGATAAAGCAGATAGCCGTAATCGCAGTCATCGGCGGCTGGTTTGATATAAATACTCGGAAAATATCTGAATATCATGTCAGCCGGGGACTCCAAGTTATACAGAACTCGCTAGCTCCAGGAAAATCTTTAGATATTGATGTAAATAAATATTTGCTTAACATGCCCACAGATAGTCCTAAAGTCATAGGGACTGGAATGCCTGTATATGGACTCGTCATTACATTTAGACGAGCGGCTGACATGAAGCCTTTTATAAAGCTTCTTCCTTTTTCGGCAGGAAAAGACACAAAGACTCAAACAACCAATATTATCATGCCTCTGTTTCCTTCCCCAGGAAGCGCAGAGGCAGGACCAGGAGACACCAATTATTCAAGAGTTATGGAAGAAGCGAGGGCAGAGTTGATTGCATATTATAGGGACAAGGTGGCTCCAGTCGAAGTGGAATAAAAAGAAAAGCATGCCAACAAGTTTTTGAACGCGATTCTCGTGCCCAGCGGCACTCGAACGCGTTAAAATGACCGTTGGCGAGCAGAAATGATGAAGATTCAAATACAACAACTCGGCTCTGCAGCTCTCTACGGGACAGCTGGATTCTGCATCTTTCTCATGTTGCTCAATCGCCTTCTGATCCTTATGCCGGACAGCAAAGGTAAGGCCCCTATCATCCTTACAACGTTTGTACTCATCGTAGGTGGTGGAGCCGTATTCGGATTCTTTTTTCACACACTTCCCTGGGTTTTGGCACCACTCGCATTGTTGTTCCTGATATTGCTTGGCGAGGTTCGACGAAGTTTCATCCGGCGCTCCTGCGCCGGAACTGGGCCTGTCAACACCACTCCACATACTATGGACATCAGAAACCCTATTACGACCACCGATCTTATCGTTCATCGATACGAGTTGCCATGTCCTAAATGGAATGGGACACCACTTCGTATTGTCCAGATTACAGACCTACACGTCCATCTGAACCTTCCGCTGGAGTACTATCAGAAGGTAATTGCGGTTGCAGAGGAAGCACAACCAGACATTGCGATTTTTACGGGTGATTTCATTAGCAATCTTAACGCATTGGCCAAATTGCGGCAGGTTCTTCGCCCAATTGGACGTCTAGAAACTTACGCGGTTCTTGGTAATCATGACTACTGGACAAATCCAGACTCAGTTGGGGCAGTTATCAGGGAAAGCAAGATTCACTTACTTTCGGATGAATCTGTCAGTCTACAGGTCGGCACACAAAAACTCATCGTCACAGGGTATGACTACCCATGGGGAACAAAGCAGAAGAGCATTTCGCACCAGGACAATGGAATATTACACATAGTCCTGTCCCATACCCCAGACAACATATATAGACTATCGGAATCGTCTGCCGACCTCGTATTCTCCGGGCATTACCACGCAGGCCAAATTCGGGTCCCCATGTTGGGTTCTATCGTGGTTCCCTCCGTATACGGCAGACGATTTGATCATGGTCATTTTGTAATCAATGACACCCACCTTTTTGTCGCTAGTGGAATCGGCGCAGCAAATCCACCAGTGAGGATTTATTGCCAACCTGATATTTTCGTTGTAGACATTGTGCCACAAAAGAAAGATTAGGGATCGCCAACGATCACCTTCAGCGTACCGTCGGAAGCCGCCGGTCCGCTGAAGGTGATCGTTGGGAGTGAGAAATGAATATGAAAAGGGCAATTAAAATAATTTGGCAATTTGCAACTTGCCTGGTCATCACGGGGTCGATGTGCAATGCTGGCGAAGAAATACCTCTCTCCGGGCATATAACAAAATGTGGAGTTTATATGTATTCCTATGAAGGAAAAAAGATTGCTGAATCATCATCCGCAACCGGTTATGTAACAGAAGGCGGTCGAATATTTGTTTCATCTTCCACGAATATTGCACTGGCAAAAGGGATTGCTTTTGGATTCGATTTGCAGATTGAAGGAGCGCCGACAAATCAGCCTCTCCGGCTAACTCACATAATTAAGCATCCCAAGATGAGGAAACCAAACGGTGAAATTGTGGACCAGCAAACATTTGATCGGGATGTTAAGAGTGTAAACGGCGTAATAACTGGAAGTCTCTGGTATACACTAAGGGAGGATTACGAGTTACTACCAGGCGAGTGGACCATATCTATACTTTCCGGCAACACGATTTTAGCCGAGAAAAAGTTCATAATTGTTAAGCGTAATGAGAAATGAGCCATCCAAGACAGGATAATTAACAAGAGGCTCCCAACAAGACCTTTCAGCGTACGTCGCTAACCGCGCCGCCGCTGAAGGTGGTCGTTCGCCTTTGAGGAGATAAGAATATGGAATTCGACAAAGACAAGGTTGATGATATGACTTTAGCTCTTCTTTATCTCGTCATCTGTCACAGAGAAAAAGGATTTGGAGCTCGG